>DASZUZ010000360.1:0-4765 GCA_035547415.1 Bryobacteraceae bacterium
GAATGCTATACCGCGCTGTTTTCCCTGGGGATATGGCCACACTGGAATCGGATCCCTGCTTTGTCCAATTACATCCCGCAGCGGTTCGGCGGCATACGAGGTAGGAACGCCGCGGGTAAACTCCCCCCGGTCGGCTGGGAACGCGTACTTTAGTCCATGCACCAGAAACTCCTCCAGAGCGGCGAGGTTCGGGCGGTTCTGGAGTTCCGGGCCATGGATCAGCTTCACTGACTGCGCACGCTTGACGGAGGCATGCACCTCAGATGGGCTCATGGCCAACTCGCTAGCGAGCTGCGCGTATGGGCCCCGGAACCCCGCGGCCACGATCTTCAGCACTACGTACACGTCTTGCGGTTTCAGAACCATACCTCCATTCTATATTCGCGAATCGCGAATATAGAATGGAGGTGGCGAGGCAATAGGCGGGCGAGTTATTGAGCGGAGCTCCATGCCTGTCCGCCGGCACTCCCGCTGGCGTCCCTTCACGGTAAGTCCGTGCCGGCTTCGATTCACAGGCAGTGCTGTCGTAGTCGCGGTCGCTTTTCCTCCTCTGCGTGGAGAATGCAGGTTCCCACCAGTACGCCATCAAAGGACAATGGCCCATGCCTGGTGTGCCGCAGCTTTGGCAATGGCGGTCGGTGTGATGCGCCTCTTCGTGTCCCACGACCTGCGCAACCCGGCTTCGACGTTTTCAGCGCTCGTTGCCAGTTCGTCGCGTGCAGGATCTGCCGTAGAATGATCGCCGCACTTGCTTTCGACGTGAATCGGGCAGGAGCCGAGCCGTTCGACACAGTCGTATTCGGCTTCTTTGCGCAACAGCGGGGGTCGCGTGGGCGGAAGATGCGCTCAACACTCGTCCAGGCTCCCGGAACGAGGATGAACTTCTTCTAAGCTGTAAGAGGAAATACTCTGGCGGTGAGGGTGGGATTCGAACCCACGGAACCCGTAAAGGTTCAACGGTTTTCGAGACCGCCCGATTCAACCGCTCTCGCACCTCACCGGGCCACTATCAGGTTACCCTGAATCCCCCCTCCCGCGCAAACCTGGCCGCTGTTATACTCAAAAAGGATGGTTTTTCCCTCCCCGCTTTTCTGCGGCAGTTTTGTTGTTCCCAATTCCCTCACCTGTTCCCTGTGTTTCTCAACCAGTCTGTTGTCGGTATTGCGCGACGCCGATCCTGAAGGAGGATTTGTCCAGAATCAATGAAATCCAGTGTGCAGGTCAGCAGCGGTATCGAGAGCCTTTTCGGTACCCGTGACGAGAACATCCGGCTTATCGAAACCGGATTGAACGTCAGCACCAAACTCAGCAGCGAAACGATCGAAATCGAAGGCGAGCCGGAGTCCGTCGCGCGCGCCGAACAGATCTTCGAAGACTACTTCGCGCTGGTGCGCGAAGGAACGGTATTCCGGAATGGGGATCTTAACAATCTCCTGCGGGTGGTCACGACGGACCCGGAAGTAACGCTGCGCGCGCTCGTTAACAGCGGCAGACAGAGGAGCTTCGGCAAGAAGGTCCTCGCTCCCAAGACCGTTACACAGCGCCGCTACCTCGAGGCGATCGAACGCAACGACCTGGTGTTTGGAATCGGACCTGCCGGAACGGGTAAGACTTACCTCGCGGTCGCGATGGCGATTCAGGCGCTGATCAGCAAACGCGTAAGCCGCATTGTTCTGACCCGCCCCGCGGTCGAGGCTGGCGAGCGGCTTGGATTTCTTCCGGGGACGCTGCAGGAAAAGGTGGATCCGTACCTGCGCCCCCTCTACGATGCCCTTTACGACATGCTGGAGGCCGAGAAGGTCGAAAAACTGCTCGAGCGACTGTCCATAGAAGTTGCGCCGCTGGCTTTTATGCGCGGGCGTACCCTCAACGACGCATTCATTATTCTCGATGAGGCACAGAACACCACGACCGAGCAGATGAAGATGGTGCTCACGCGGCAGGGTTTCAATTCGAAAACGGTCGTAACGGGCGATCTCACGCAGGTCGACCTGCCACCGGGTAAACGCAGCGGACTGCTCGAGGCGTCAGAGGTCCTGCGCGGCGTGGAAGGCATCTCCTTTGTGTATTTCGACGAGCGGGACGTGGTTCGCCACAGCCTTGTCCAGCGCATCGTCCGCGCTTACGAGAAGTACAATGAAGGCGTGGCGGGACGCCAACTCTCGCTCAAACTGTCGGACCCAACCGTCTCTGAAGCGGCGACGACTGAACAGGTGTCTGAGCCGGTGGCGACAGTCACATCCGAATGAAATCCGACCCCCTTATAAGTTACCGGCGTTCGCCGGCCAACCTCGATCGTTCCCTTCTGGAAGCATTCGCGGAGATTCTCCGCGAACGGGTGGCGCGCGGCCGGGAATTTCATTGCCTGATTACAACGGACGCCGAACTGCAATCGATGAATCGCGACTTCCGCGGCAAAGACTATCCCACCGACGTACTCTCTTTTCCTGGTGAAGAAGATTACCTTGGCGACATTGCCATTTCCCTGCAACGCGCGCGCGCACAGGCCCGGGAATACGGACACGCGCTCGAAGATGAAATCCGCGTCCTCATGCTGCATGGCGTGCTTCATCTGAAAGGCATGGACCACGAGACGGACTCCGGCGAAATGGCGCGCGCCGAATCCCGCTGGCGGAAGAAACTCGGTCTGCCCGGTGGCCTGATTGAACGGGTCGCGTAATGATTGGTGACGCCATCATCCTGGCAGCGATCATTGCTCTCGTCGGGCTGATTACTCTCTTTACGAGTATTCAAACGCTCTACCTCGAAGGGATGCGCCTGCGGACGCGCGACCTGCCCGCGCTCCAATACTTCAAAGCCGAACTCGAACCGCGCCTCGGCCTGCGTTCCGAAGAGGGAGCGCTCACCTTTTCCCTGTGGAAGCATACCTGTCTCGTATTGTTCGGCGTTCTTATCCTCGCGAAGGTGGTTGACGGCGAACCATTGCGGCCTGTGGAACTGGTGGAGTCCATTCTCTCCGCCTGGGCCGTCATGATTTTCTGCGCATACCTGGTGCCGCAATTATTGTTTCGGCGGACTTCGGGACGCTGGCTCGGTACGCTGCAACCTTTTTTCACAGGCGCGGCGCTGATGATTCGACCTCTCGTGATCGCGCTGAACTTCCTGCACTCGCTGCTGGACATCGTGAAACAGGAGCCGGCGCGCGACGAACCCGCCACTTCCGCGGAAAACATAGAGGCGTTGATTACGGCGGGAGCGGAGGAAGGGCTTATCGAAGAGGACGACCGCAAGCTGATTCAGTCGGTCGTGGCATTCGGCGACAAGGTGGTACGCGAAATCATGACGCCGCGGCCCAACATGATCGTGATACAGGCGGATGCCACGCTCGAGAGTCTGCATGAACTCGTCGTGAACGAACAGTATTCGCGCATTCCCGTTTTTCAGACCACGATCGACGACATTGTGGGTTTCGTGCATGTACGGGATATGTTCGAGGTCGCCGAAAACAGCCGCCGCACCCGCGCCGTACGGGAACTGATGCGGCCGATCCGGCTTGTTCCGGAGACCAAATCGGTGAGCGACCTGATGCGCGAAATGCAGCAGGAAGGCGCTCACATGGTGATCGTGATCGACGAGTACGGCAACACGGCAGGGCTCGCGACGATGGAAGATCTGGTGGAAGTTATTTTGGGAGAAATTCGGGACGAGCACGAACCGGGGTCGGACGTTACTGAAGACGGTCAGGGCGGCTACATTGTCTCCGGCAACTTCGATCTTTCACGCGTATCTGACATGCTGGAGTTTCACCCCGATGAAGAAGTGGAATCGACGACGATTGGTGGACTTGTGATGGAGTGGATGGGACACGTACCCAAACCCGGTGAAGGAATCGAGCGCGACGGGATTCGCGTGGAAGTGCTGGCGAGCGACGACCTGCGTGTCGAGCGGGTGCTGGTAAGGCAGGCGGCTCCGCCGTCTTTATCGAGCGGAGCGCAGAAGAGTTTATGAGCCATCATTCCGGCTTCGTATCGATTCTGGGCCGGCCCAACGCCGGCAAATCGACTCTGCTGAACGCCCTTGTGGGACAGAAAGTGTCCATCGTCGCCGACAAACCGCAGACGACGCGAACGGCCATTCAGGGCGTGATGACCACGCCCGACGCGCAGGTCGTTTTCGTGGATACGCCAGGCATTCACAAATCGGATTCGGCGATCAATAAGCGAATGATGGACGCAGTGAGGGCTTCGCTCGAAGAGCGCGACGCGCTGCTGTTCGTCGTGGACGCGACGAAACCGTTCGGCGAAGAGGATCAGCGGGCTCTCAGCGTTCTTCGAAAGGACGGGCCGCCCGTGATTGCGGTCTTCAATAAAATTGACGCGGTCGGCGCGAAGCACGAATTGCTGCCGCTGATGGAGGAGTACAGCAGGCAGTACGCCTTCGCGGAATACCTTCCGGTTTCCGCTGCCACTGAGGAAGGGCTCGACGAATTGCGCGCCCAGGTACTGCGCCGGCTGCCCGAGGGCCCCGAATACTTTCCACCCGATCACGTCACCGACCAGCCGGCGCGATTCCTCGCCGCCGAGTTGATCCGCGAGAAGATCCTGCTCGCCACGCGGCAGGAAATCCCGCACGCGACGACCGTGATGATCGACAAGTGGGAGGAGACGCCGACCCTCATCCGGATCTACGCCACTATTTACGTCGAACGGGACGGCCAGAAAGGAATCATCATCGGCTCAAAGGGCGCGATGCTGAAGCAGATTGGCACGCTGGCGCGCGAGGAAATGGAGTCGTTGTTCGGGAT
>DASZUZ010000361.1:0-2375 GCA_035547415.1 Bryobacteraceae bacterium
CGGTATAGATGGCCATTCCCACCGCGGAATGAATCCGCAGTTCATCGAGCGCGCGAATGTCGTCCATCGTGGTGATTCCGCCCGCTGCGGTGATCTCGTGGTTCGTGGCGGCACGCAGACGGCGGAACCAGTCGAGATCCGTGCCCTGCATCATCCCTTCCTTGTCCACGTAAGTGCAAAGAAACCCGGAACAGTATGGCTCCAGTTGCTGGATCACTTCCTCGGCCGCGAACCGCGTCGCTTCCTGCCAGCCCTTCACCACAATGCGCCCTTCTTTGGAGTCGAGCGCGAGAACCACCCTTTCGCGTCCGATCGCATCCGCGAGCGATTGCAGAAATGCATGGTTCGGCCCATCCGCGCCGAAGGCGGATGTTCCCACGATCACTCGGAAGGCGCCCTGTTTCACGAGCGACTCGGCGCGTTCCACGGTCCGAACGCCGCCGCCGGCCCGAATCACGGCTTTCGAGGCCAGCATCTCAACCAGATGGTCATTCGCGCCCCGGCCCAGGGCTGCATCCAGATCGATGACCTGAATCTGCGGGAAGGCCGCGAATTTCTGCAGCATCACCTCCGGGCTGTCGCCATCGAGCGCCTTTTCGCGCCCCTGAATGAGCTGGACGACCGCGCCGTCCATCAAATCGATGCAAGGGAGTATCAACGGGTTTTCCTGATGGGAATTCCGGCGCGATCGAGATGCTCCTTCAGATCGTCGACCGTGTATGTGCCGTAATGAAAAATCGATGCTGCCAGGGCCGCGTCGGCTTCGCCTTCGGTGAGGACGCGCGTGAAGTGTTCGGGCTTGCCCGCGCCGCCGGAGGCGATCACGGGAATGTGTGTGGCCCGCGAAACCGCGCGCGTCAGAGCGCAGTCGAAGCCGGTCTGCACGCCGTCGGTATCCATCGACGTCAGCAGAATCTCGCCCGCTCCCAGTTCCTCGCCTCGCGCCGCCCATTCGACGGCGTCAATCCCTTCGTCGTCGCGGCCGCCTCGCGTGTAGACATGCCATTGATCCGGCGAGTGGCGTCGCGCATCGATCGCGAGAACGACCGCCTGCGCGCCGAATTCGCGGCTTAATTCCGAGATCAGTTCGGGGCGCCGCACCGCCGCGGTATTGACGGAAACCTTGTCCGCTCCGGACATCAGAATCAGCCGGGCATCCGCAACCGACCGGATGCCGCCGCCCACCGCCAGCGGAATAAACACCTTTCGAGCCGTGCGAGCAACGACGTCCGCCATCGTGGCGCGGGCATCGCTCGAAGCGGTAATGTCCAGAAACACCAGTTCGTCCGCGCCCTGCTGGTTGTAACGATCGGCCAGTTCCACCGGATCGCCCGCATCGCGCAGGTTGACGAAATTGACGCCCTTGACCACACGGCCCGCGGTGACGTCGAGACAGGGAATGATTCGTTTGGCCAGCATCAGAGGTTTACAAAGTTCCTGACAATCGCGAGTCCCAGCGGTCCCGATTTTTCGGGATGGCACTGTACGCCGAAGACGTTGCCGGATTCGAGGACCGCGGTGTACGTCGAAGAGTAGGTGCAGGTCGCGGCAGCCTGTTCGACGACCGGCACATAATAGCTGTGCGCGAAATATACGTGCGGATGTTCCGGCAGACCGGCGAGCAGCCGCGACGGACGCACCTGGTCAAGCTGATTCCAGCCCATGTGTGGCACGCGCGCCGAATTGTCGAACCGGCGGACCGTGCCGGGGAAGATGCCAAGCCCGCTTTGATCCGGCGCCTCTTCGCTGCGTTCGAACAGTCCCTGCAGGCCGAGGCAGATCCCGAGGAAGGGAACGCCCGCGCGAATCCGGCTTATCAGTGTCTGGCGCACGCCCATTTCGTCGAGCGCCCGGAGCATCTGGCCGAAGTGGCCAACGCCCGGCAGGATGATCTTCGGCGCGTGTTCCAGTCCCGCCGCGTCCCGCACGAGTTCATAACCGGCGCCAATCTCGTCCAGCGTATTCTGCACGGAGCGCAGATTTCCCGCTCCGTAATCGAAGATGGCGATCATAAAAGACCTTTGGTCGATGGCAACTGATCCTTGAGCCGGGCATCCATCGAGCAGGCGTAGCGCATGGCGCGCGCCCAGCACTTGAAGATGGCCTCGAGCTTGTGGTGATTCGATCGCCCGTACAGCACCTTCGCGTGGAAATTCGCGCCGGCGTGGTGCACGAAACCGTCGAAGAAGTCCGGCACCAGTTCCGATTGGAGATCGCCGACGAGACGAACTTTCACCAGATCCTTATATGCGAGTGCGGGCCGGCCGCCCAGGTCCACGGCGACTACAGCCAGCGTTTCGTCCATCGGAAGAACGAAGTAACCGGCGCGGTTAATCCCTTTGCGATCCCCGAGCGCCTTCGCAAAAAGCTGGCCG
>DASZUZ010000362.1:0-3919 GCA_035547415.1 Bryobacteraceae bacterium
TTCCAGCGGGGGGACGCCACACGATCTTCCGACGCGCGGTCTTCAGTTCCGCCAAATCGCGGACCCGCCAGATCGCCACGTTTCGAAACGTCGTCTGTGTGTAGTAATACCAGCCGTCGTGGTGAACAACCCAGGGATCCGCGCCGCGAGGCAGTAATGGATGAGCAGCCAAACGACTATTGTAGTGCTAATAACGGAGAGAGCACAACAACGCCGTAGAGTGAAGATTGTTAACCGAACTTCACTCTTTTCGGTTATCAATTATACGATTATCTGGCGCTCAGCATATTTGCGAACAGGCGGTACGCACCCGGAACCCCGGCGGGCAATTCGCGAAACCAGACATAGGCACTGAAGATATAGACGCCTTTCCCGTAGTGCGTCCATAGTTCGCCGCCATTCAGTGGCTTCTCGCCGGGGTCACCGGAAGAGAGGACGGTTTCGTATTTCGGGTCCCACTCCGTCGGGAAAAGGAGGCCGCGTTCCTGAATCCAGCCCGCGAAATCGCTGGACGTAATGTGGTTCGGATACTGCAGCAGACGGCTGTCCGGATGCGTGAACGTCACCGGACTCTCTTCGACGGTGACACGGTAGGCGTTCCCCGCCGGAATGTTGATCTTGTACGGGCCAATATTTTCCGCGCCGGCGCTCATATACTGCACGACGTAGGTTCCGCCGTTCTTCACGTATTCCATGAGACGGGACTGATTGGCTCTCAGATCGGCACGGACATTGTAGGCGCGGACTCCCGCCACGATAGCGTCGAAGCGAGAAAGATCACCTCGGATGAGGTCGGACTCGCCCAACATAGTCACTTCCAGACCCAACTGCCGGAGAGCATCCGGGACCTCGTCGCCCGCGCCCATGATGTAGCCGATGCGCCGCGCACTGACATGGATATCGGCGCGGACCAGTTTGACTTCGGCGCGCGGAAAGAGCACGTCGATCGGAATATGCGGGTAGGAGATCGTGTTCATCCCGACAGCGATCTCGCGCCCCGCGACAGTTGCAATCGCCCGCAATTTGCCCGTTGATTCGGCAGCCGGCGGCGTGATTTCGAAACTGAGATCGCGCTCCTCACCGGCGACGGGTAATTTGAAGGATTGAGAAACCGGCTCCGATTTCCAGCCGGACGGCATTTCCAGCTTCAATGTACCCGAAGCGTCGGGCACGTTGGCATGCACGATGACGTGAATGTTGCGAGGAGTTGCGGATGGGAACATCGCCACGCCGCTCGAAAGATTGACGGATACGCGAGGAATGACGGTGATGGGCCGAATCCGCTCGGCCTCGGCCCGGTCGGCGAACCGGTTTTCAATCGGCCGCAGTAATTCAATCGGAATACCGCCGACAGTGAGACGAATCCGGACCTGCTCGACCGGCGTATCCGCGAGACCGGCAAGCATCTGCTTCTCCACGGTATAGCGATCACCGACAGGCGGCTTTTCGAGCCAGTACGGCTGCGAGTACGGTTCTTCGGCAGGGACTTCGAGGTCAACAGCCGCCGTCACGCCGCCGCCCTGCCGCGGCTCGAACGCGGTAATGACCGGAGCAGTCCATTTCCCTTCGGGCTGAATGGATTGAACCTTCAGATCCACGGGAAGACGGGCATAAACGTTTGTGGTCACCCGGACCTTCGCGCCGGGCGTCACTTCGGACCGAGCGGCGATCGCTTCCGCCCACAAGCCGGCGCATTTTGCGATCACCTCGTCGATTTCAGCCAGTTTGATCTTTGCGAGAGGGTCGTCAATGGCGGCGATCAGGGGCCTCGCCTTCGCCAGCAGCGGAAGAGTCTTCTCCGGATGTTCGGCATCGAATTCGCGGATCGCCTGGTTCAGGACGTTGCCGACGGCCTCGCCACCGGGAAGACGACTCCAGGAATGATCGATGCCAGCAAACAAATCGGCAGGGGGTGGAGTTGGAGCACTTACGGGCTGCCTTCCGGGCCGCGGATTCTGGCCACCTCTTCCGCCTCCTGCCCTTCCACCTCCCCCGCCGCCCGCGCCGATGTTCCCGAACCCCTGACTGCGGTGCTGGCTACGGCTCAAAGTTGCCAACTGATCGAATGAATATCCGAGGAAAGGACTATAGCCAGTCGTGTTCACCGGAGCGGCAGGGGCAATCGGGGGTTGCTGCGGCCCCCCGCGACCGGCGCCGCCGCGGCCCGGTCCTCCGAAACCGCCGGCGTAAACCAACTTCGTCGCGCGCCACGGCTGCACGTATTTCAGTTGCTCGGGGAAGCGGGAAGGATCGCCGGCTGCTTCAAAGGCTTCCTTGCCGAGGATGGCGGACGCCTGATGCTGCCCGTGTCCATCGGCCGGCGTGCCGCTGAAGCCGAGGATCACCACGTCGGGCCGGTAGCGCCGGATCACCCAGACAATATCCGAAAGGACCTTCTCGCGGCCCCATTTCTCCATGGTTTCAGGGACCGTCTTCGTGAAGCCAAAATCGATGGCGCGCGTGAAGAACTGTTCGGCGCCGTCAATGCGGCGCGCCGAAAGCAGTTCCTGCGTTCGGATCACGCCGAGCGCGGCTCCCTGATCGGCCCCGATCAGATTCTGGCCGCCTTCGCCACGAGTGATCGAAAGGTACGCCGTTCGCATGTGACGTCCACGCGCAAAGTACGCAAGCACGTTGGTGCGCTCGTCATCCGGGTGCGCGGCGATCATGAGCACCGTACCGAGTTCATTCAGCTTGCGCAGCGCAAGTTCGACGTCGCCGGTCGGCGCCGGTTGCGCGGACACGCGCAGAGCAGACGCAAGAAGTAAGCCGGCAGAGATCCGGATCAGAGGTCGAAAGAGGGCGCTTCGCATGAATTCCTGAAGTAGCAGTATAGTCGAGGGTCGAACGGCGACCGCAGTTCTGGTGTCGAGACTTCAAATACCTGGTCCTGATCAGACCCCAGGCAATGACGGACTGTGCCGGAGAGCGGGAATCAGAGAGCGACCGCGAACGCCGCGTGTTCGGCTTCCGCGGAAGGGGTCACCTCGATGTTCCAGCGCTTGAGCCATTGGAACAATGTCATCAGTCCCCACAGCTGATAACCGGCGTTTGTTTTTCGCGTCCTGTGCGAGTCGATCAGCGCATGTACCGCTTCCGGACTGAACAAAGAGGTCGCCCGCACGGCATCCGGCGTCAGCGTGTCTTGCAGCAACGGGAGCAGCGGTCCGCGGAACCATTCATGCGCCGGAATGTCGAGGCCCGCCTTCCGGCGATCGAGTATCCGGTCCGGCAGCTTGCCGCGCAGTATTTTCCTGAGAATGATCTTCTGTTCCGTGCCCCGGATCTTCAGACGCTCCGGCAGACGAGCGGCGAACTCGACAATCCGATGATCCAGGAAAGGAGGCCGCACCTCCAAAGAGTGCGCCATGCTCATCCGGTCGACTTTATACAGAAGGTTGTCCTGCAGATAGTACTTCTGGTCGAGCAGCAGAAACCGGTTCAGAAAGCCCACCTGATCAGCGCCGGGCAGGTCCTTATAGAACTGCGCCGGATGATGGCCATTCGAGCATGGCACAAGCGCCCTCTTCTGCTCCAGCGAACAGGCGCCATTCCAGAACAAATGCGCTTCGTCCGGATCGAGCAGCGATCCCTCGAGCCAGCGTTTCAGCTTATATTCGAAACCAATTTTGGCGTTGGAGACCGGAAGCACCGTTCGGGCCGCGCCAAGAACCGCGCGCCGCAACAGCCGGGGCACATGGCGAAGCGGCCGGGCGAGTTCGTCGGCGCGATAAGTCATGTATCCGCCGAAAAGTTCGTCACCGCCTTCGCCCGAAAGCGCCACGGTGACATGCTGCCGGCTCATCTTCGACAGAAACCAGACGGGCAGCGCTCCCGCATCCGCGCCCGGCTCGTCCGAGAACCAGGCGAAATCTTCGACCGCGGACGTGATTTCCGATTCGCGATTCAGTTCGAACTC
>DASZUZ010000363.1:0-1973 GCA_035547415.1 Bryobacteraceae bacterium
AAATTCGCGGAGTTCCTCGTTGCTGCGCTGGAGACGCCTGGTGAGTTCCTGCAGACGTTCTTCCGTTTCCCGGCGTTCGGTCACGTCTTCGATCGCCAGCAGAATCATCGGGCTTGCCGGATTCTGATCCTGGATAAGCCGGGCGTTCATCATTAGAATTATGCGGCGACCGGTTTCGGGGAACTCGTGCTCTACCTGAAAATCGTCAAAAGAAGAACCCGCGGTCAGGACGGAGTCGAGCAGGCTGCGCAGAGCCGGAAGATCCCACTGACCGTCGCCGAGTTCAAAAACAGAATGTCCGACCGCAGCCACGCTCTGTAGATGGAAAATGCGGTAGAACGCGCGGTTGGCCAACCGGACCCGCAGGTCCGCATCGAGCACAAGCAAGGGCTCGCGGACGGTTTCCGTTACATTTTCGAAGATGTAACTCACAAAGCGCCAAAGGCGTAAACGGTTCTGTTTAATACTAACATTTAGAATACTGAAACGATTGCGAAGAGGAAAAATTCATTTGAAAGCCCATCGTGAAGCAGCCCGACTATCGATCGTTAACTTTAGGCAGCGTTGTAGCGGCCGGCTTCACCGTGCGACAAACGAGGTCGGGTCATTTGAAATCCGCCCGGACGGCGGATCCCACGCTGAACGAAGCGAGCGAAATTAACGCGTTGACTGGAAAATTCATACCCGATTTTTCGCCGATTATCGAAACGGCGTCCGATGCCATTTTCCTCGCGGACACGCAGGGGCGGCTGCTTTATCTCAATTTCGCCGCGATGACGCTGTTCGGAGAGCCTGGCTCATCGCTGCATGGCAGATCGATCTTCGATTACATACCTCAGAGCCGCCGCGACGCCGCTCGCCGACAGTGGACTTCCGGTCAGGCAGGAACAATCCGTACGGAATTAATCGCCGGTGACGGCCGCGAATCCACTGTGGAAATCAGCGTGACTCCGCTCGGACCCGACCAGAACTGCTGGTGCATCAGCCGCGATGTAACCGCAAAGGTCAGAATGGAAGCGTTTGAGGACGCCCGCCAGGCCATCCTCGAGATGCTCGCGGGCGCCAGTCCTCTGGCGGAGATTCTCGATCAGGCCCGGAGTACGCTGGAGCGGTACATACCGGATACGCGCTGCAGCCTCATTCTCGAACCGCAATCCGGTTTTGACGCCGGTGGCCGTCGCCAGGCGGACTGCATCCCGGTGGCTGTGCCGACACCCCTCACCGGGCACAGTGAAATATCTCCCGGAGTAACGGTCGTTCTGACACGCGTCAACGCCGAAGGCGCGGATGACAGCTACTCGTATTGCTGGTCCCTCCGCTCGACGACAGAGGGTCTTTCCTCCGGACTGAACCCGGAGATCCGACTCTATCGACGGGATTCGCGCGCGCCGGATGAAGCCGAGTCCGCGATTCTCGACCGCGCGTACGGACTTGTGCGACTCGCCCTGCAGCACGAGCGATTGCAGAATCGGCTCAGGCACCAGGCGCATCACGATCCGTTGACGGGCTTGCCAAACCGGGCGCTTCTGATGGAGTTCCTGGACCGATCCATCCAGTCAGCCGCAACCCAGGGAACCACGACCGGCCTTTTGTTCATCGATCTGGACGAATTCAAACTGGTGAACGATACCGCCGGACATGGACAGGGCGACCGACTTCTGGCGGAAGCGGCGCGGCGGATGCAGGACCTCCTTCTAAGGGGTTCCATGCTGGCGCGCATGGGAGGCGACGAGTTCACGGTCGTCATCCCCGAAGTATCGAAGCCCGAGGACGCCGAGACGGTCGCACGGCATATCCTGCGGGCGTTCAGCCGGCCTTTCGAGGTGAACGGGCGCGAGCAGTTCGTCTCCGCCAGCATCGGATTATGCTTCTATCCCGAGGATGCGAAAACGCCATCCGATCTGCTGCGGTGCGCCGATGTGGCCGTTTATCGGGCCAAGGCGGCGGGCAAGGGGCTGTTCCGCCGGTACAAC
>DASZUZ010000364.1:0-1639 GCA_035547415.1 Bryobacteraceae bacterium
ATCCAGGTGGCCGTCCTTGTCGTAATCGACAAAAGCGCAGCCGGTATTCCACCGCTGTTTCCCATTGCCGGGGTTCGTCGTCACTCCGGCCTTCTTCGCCACGTCCGTGAACTTGCCATTGCCGTTGTTGCGCCACAGCGAGCAATCGCCCCAGTAAGTGACGAACAGGTCCTCGTATCCGTCGTTGTCGTAGTCGCCGGCGCAGACACCCTGACCCCATCCCGTGCGGGCGATTCCGGCCGCGATCGTTACGTCGGTAAACGTGCCATCCCGGTTGTTCCGGTAGAGCCGGCTGACCGGTGCCCCGCCCGCCGGCCACTTCGCTTCGAAACGCGTTCCGTTCACCAGAAAGATATCCAGCCAGCCGTCGTTGTCGTAATCGAAGAAGGCGCATCCGCAGCCGGTGGTTTCGAGTAGATATTTGTTCTTCTGCTCTCCGCCGAATACTGTTTTCGCGCGCAGTCCAGCCTCGCGAGCCACATTCACGAATTGCACGGCAAGGTCGAGCCCCGAGACGATCTGATCGAAGGCGAAGACAGGAATGGTCGCGCAGAGCGAACGAACGAAACCTCTGCGCGACGGCCGGAGAAGTCTCATGGCTTTTTCTGAAGCATCCGGCCCAACTCCGCTTCCTTCTTCTGCTTCGCGCGTGCCCCCTGAGCGAATGCTTCCCGGCTGCCGTCGGCATCTCCCTTCAGACGGAGCAACTGACCGAGCGTGTTGTAGGGACCGGGGTTCTCCGGGTTCAGCCGTATCGCGGTCCGTAGCGCCGTCTCCGCGCCTTGCATATCGCCTTTCTGTTTCAGCGCGGTGCCCAACATGAAATACGCTTCGCCGTAATCCGGATTGAGCGCAATCGCCGTCTGCATCTCGCGCGCGGCATCGTCGAATTCGCCCATCTGCCAGTGAACGATGCCAAGCGTGTAGTGGCCTTCCGGAAAATTGGTATCGATCGCCAG
The DNA here is from genome assembly GCA_035547415.1 of Bryobacteraceae bacterium. Lineage (GTDB taxonomy): Bacteria > Acidobacteriota > Terriglobia > Bryobacterales > Bryobacteraceae > BOG-234. The sequence continues at coordinate 960 of DASZUZ010000364.1, forward strand.
AGCCCGCGCGAGTTCCGCCTTCGCCGCATCGAGCTGATCTTTCTGCTTGAGCGCAACGCCAAGGTCGTAATGGGCGATCACCGACTGCGGCTCGCGTTTCAGCGCCTCTCGAAAGAAAGCCTCCGCCTGATCCAGTTCCGCCTTCTGCAGATGCGCAAATCCGATGTTCACGCGGGCCATATTATTCGCCGGATCCGCATCCAGAATCTTGCGGAACTGCCCGACGCCCTCTTCCGGATGGCCCGTATTCACCAGCATGAAACCCAGATTGTTACGCGCATCGAGGTTCGAAGGATCGGCATCCACGGCGTGCCGGTAGGCGTCGAGCGCGCCCGCGAGATCGCCGGCGTTCTGGCGGTCGAGTCCGATCGAGTTGAACGCTTTCCCAAGATATAGATGATAATCGCGGTTCCCCGGGTCGAGCGTCACGGCCACCTGTAGTTCCCGGACAGCGCGTTCCCGACTCCCCGCCAGCCAGCAGGCCACACCGAGATGATAATGCGCGGGCGCAAACTTCGCATCGAGCGCAATGGAGCTTTCGAATCTTACGATCGCCTCCTGCTGACGGTTGAGCACCGCAAGCAGAAATCCGATCTGATCCTGTATATCGGCTGACTTTGGCGCGAGTTTCTCAGCCTTTTCCCATTCGGCCAGCGAACCGGCTGCATCGCCTCTCGAGC
>DASZUZ010000365.1:0-10863 GCA_035547415.1 Bryobacteraceae bacterium
TCGATCTTTTTTTCGACGGTGGAGGTAATGTCGACAACACGCGTGATTTCGGGACGGCGCGCATAGTAGTATTTGTCGGTCACGGCGTGTGCGGCGAAACCGGCATCGATCTGTTCGGGGTAATCGTGAACGCGCCCGGCCATCCACGAGGCCGCTTCGACACAGTGGCCCAGGACGTAGTGATCGGGATTCTCTTCGTCGTGAGCCCAGGGATCATAGCAGAATACGGTGTCGATTTTGAGATAGCGGATGAGGAAGATCAGGCGGCAGATCAATTCGTTGCGTGAGATGTCGCTCATCCGGTGGTTGTTGTAGTTGAGAGCGAATTGCTTCTGCAGCCCGAGCGCGCGCGTCTGCTCGTCGACCTCGCGTTGGTTCCGAAGCACGTTCTCGCCCACGGTGCCGGGCGCTCCGACATCGTCGCCCATATCATCGTTCGTGGCGCGGATCATGTAGCCGGTGTAGCCTTCGGCAATCAGTTTGGCGACAGTACCAGCGCAGAGGAGCGCGATGTCATCGGAATGGGGCTGGATAGCGGCGAGAACCTTCCCCGCGTGCTTCGCGCCGGCGCGCTCCACGAACGGGGGCGACGTTATCCACTGCGCTCGAAGCTGATTGACGCTCAGCAACGAAACACCCGCAAGCATGCGGTTGAAGAATTCACGCCGTTGCATATCAGGTGCAGAGTATATCGCGGCTGACGGATATGCAACAAAACCGAGCGGCACTTCTGCTTTGACGACGTAACAGCGGATTGACCTCAACTGCCGGTTCTGATAAACCTACTCGGACAAAACGGGGGAATTATGAACCGTCTGAACCAAACTCTTGTCGCCATAATGCTGTCTCTGGGAATGGCGTCGCTCTCACCCGGACAGGTTTTCACTGCCACTCTGAGCGGTCTCGTCGCCGATCAGTCCGGAGCCGGCGTACCCGGTGCTTCCGTGCACATTCGCAATCTGGAAACGAACGACACTCGCGAACTGCAGACAGGGCCCGACGGAAGTTACTCCTTTACGCAGCTCAGGCCCGGCGCGTACGAACTGACCGCCGACGCCAAAGGCTTCAAGCACTTCGTCCAGCCCAGCATTACCCTGGTCGCCAGCCAGTCCGCCGAATTCAATCCGAGCATGGAAGTCGGCGAAGCCAGCCAGCAGGTTGAGGTCACGGCCGCGGCTCCGGTGCTCGACACGCAGTCCGCCGATAAATCCGTGACGCTGGAGGCCCGGCAAATCATCGATCTGCCGACGAATTTTCGTAATCCGCTGGTCATCGTCTGGCAAACGGCTGGCGTCGTCGCGGTTCGTACCGGTCTTTCGCAGGCAGACCAGGAACAAAACCAGAATCGATTTGCGTTGAATGGCGGACGCGATGAAGGCGCGGCTCTCCTGATTGACGGCGTGCCTTCCACGTCGGGCGATTGGGGCGGCGCCCTGGCAACTCCGTCCATTGAGGCTACGTCTGAAGTGCAGGTTGTACGCAATACCTTTGACGTGCAATATGGCCGCACGGATGGCGGCGTAGTGAGCGTGGTGACCAAGGGCGGCGCCGATGCGTTCCACGGTACTGCCTACAATTACCTGCGTAACAGCCAGCTTGATGCGAACACCTGGGATAACAACCGGGCCGGCGTCAGGAAGCCCGTTTTCCAGCGCAACCAGTTCGGCGGCGCTCTTGGCGGACCGATCTGGAAGAGCAAGCACGTCTATTTCTTCGGCGACTACGACGGCATGCGTCAGGGTACTCCGTCCACCATGCTGGTAAACGTGCCGACCGCCCTCGAACGCAACGGAGACTTTTCGCAGACCTACAACGCCAACGGAACGCTCTCCACGATCTACAATCCGCTCAGTACGCGGCCCAACCCGAGCGGCCCTGGATTCGTGCGTGACGCGTTTCCGGGCAACGTCGTTCCGAAAAATCTGTGGGATCCCGTCGGGTCCAAAGTGGTCAGCCTGTTCCCGCAACCGAACCTGCCGGGCAATGCTCTGACGCACGCGCTCAACTATGGCGCGGGCGGCAAGACCGTCGGCATCAACGACAAGATGGATATTCGCATTGATTGGGCCCGCAGCGAGCATCATTCGCTCTTTGTCCGTGTCACCAAGGGCTGGGAGCAGAACGTTGCGCCCATCCTGCTCGGCAATCACGTCGACAACAATTTCAGCGATGCCAATCCCAGACATCAGGTGGTTATCGGCAATACGTTCGTACCGACGCCGAACTGGGTCATCAATGTTCTGGTCGGAACCGGACGCTGGCGCGAACTGCAACTGTCGCCGAGTCAGGGGCTGGATGGCAGCGCGATCGGGTTGCCCGCTTCAACGGTGGCGCTTCTGCCCGCGAATACCATTCCGCAATTCAATGTCGCGAATTACGTCACGCTGGGCAATGCTCGTTATCTGAACGATCCCCGTACGACAAACAATCTTCAGATCAACAATTCCAGGTCATTCCGCAGCCACGGCCTGAAATTCGGATTTATCGCGGAGGTGATGCAGATCAACGGTACCGACATCCGTTCCGCCGATTTCACCTTCAATCGCGGACTGACGTCGGGACCGACAGCCGCAACGGACAGCACGACGACCGGGAACGCGGTGGCCTCGCTGCTGCTCGGCACGGGCGCGAGCGGCTCGACTCCCAATAATGCCAGGCTGGCAACGGAAGAGAAGTATTATGCGTTGTACGTTCAGGATACGTGGCGCATCGGAAGGAGGCTCACGCTCAACTACGGCATCCGATACGACCTTCAACTGCCCGCCACCGAGCGCTATAACCGTCTGAACAACTTCGCTACTCAGATACCGAACCCGGTCGCAAAGCAGGCCGGACTGGACCTGAATGGCGGTCTCGTCTTTCTGAACGGCGACAATCGGGGTCTCTGGGACACGGCCTCGAACAATTTCGCGCCGCGGATCGGCCTTTCATTCAAAGTGACAGACAAGCTGGTCGTCAGAACAGGTTACGGCATCTACTATCCGCCTGCCTGGGCGGGCGCCGCGACCTCCGACGGTTTCTCCGCCACTACCCAATGGGTATCGACCGTGGGCGGAGGCGGCATTCTGCCGGGCAACCTGGTCAGTAATCCCTTCCCTCAGGGCACAGTGCCGGCGATCGGTGGCTCAATGGGCGCGTCGACGCTGGTGGGCAACTCGGTCAATGCCTATTTCCGCCACCATCCTTCCCCTTACATGCAGGGCTACAGTCTCGATTTTCAATATCAGCTGAACAACTCGACGATGATCGAAGCGGGTTACTCCGGATCGCAGGGCCGCAAGCTGTTCTACGGCTACAGCACGCCTTTGAACGTCGACCAGTTGGATCCGAAATACCTGTCGGTCGGTTCCGCTCTGAATAATCCGGTACCAAACCCCTTCTACGGCATCGTTCAGAACGGGCCGCTCTCGGGCCAGACAATTCCGCAATACCAGTTGCTGCTGCCGTTCCCGCAGTTCACCGCCGTGAACCTGAGCGCTCTCACGCCGGGCGCGTTTTCCAGCTACAACGCCCTGCTGCTGAAGTTCAATCGCCGCTTCGATCATGGCCTCCAGGTGCTGGTTACCTACCAGTGGTCGAAGGCTATCGACAATGCTTCGGAGACACAGGGCTGGGAGATCAGCGACGCGCCGCGGAACAATTACAATTACTCGATCGAACGTTCCGTGAGCGGACACGACATCCCGCAGGACTTCACGGCCAGCATGTTGTACGAGATCCCGGTCGGCAAAGGCCGCGGTTACCTCACGAACCTGCCCAAGGCTGCCGACTACGCGATCGGCGGCTGGCAGATCGCGACCACCATGCGCTTCGGCAGCGGTCTCCCGCTGCAATTCACGGCCCCGAACACGTTGAGCCAGTATGGCTATCCGGTTGCCCGCCCGAACATCACGAGCCTCGGCGACCTCGCGAGCGGCAGCAACCTCGGACCGGATCACTGGTTCAACACGGCGGCGGTTTCGGCGGCCGCGCCGTTTACGATCGGGAGTGCGCCCCGTTGGATTTCCAATCTGCGGACCGGTCCGCTCGATTCCGCGGATATCAGTCTTTCGAAGCGATTCGATATATGGGAGCGCCTGAAGATGACGTTTCGGGCCGACGCCTTCAACGTGTCCAACACGCCGCAATACGGCCGCGCCAATACAACCGTGGGGAACGGAGCTTTTGGACAGGTCACCGGTACGACCTACGTGACTCCGAGGAACATCCAGGGCGCGCTGCGTTTCGACTTCTGAGAATCAGGGGGCCGGAATGACACCCGTTTCCGGTCCGGCGGGCTCCGGATTTTTGGTTAGGGCCCGGTATTTCGCCAGAGCGGCCGCCGCATCCGGATTCCGGCCGACCCGGCGATAGGCGCTGCTCAACGCGAACTCGATGGCCGCTTCATCGACAGGCAGGGCGCGTTCCAGCAATGGGATGGCCTTCTTCTCGTCGCCGATCTGGAGATAAGCCCGTCCCAATGCTTCCAGCGTGGGCAGGTCATCGGGCCTGAACCGGCGGGCTGTCTCCAGATGCTGCAGTGCCTCCTCGGCGCGCCGCTGCTCGAACAAGGTTTCGCCCAGCAAGTATTGCCACTCGGCATTTTCGGGCGCGGATCGAACCAGCGGCGCCAAAATCCGCCCGGCCTCGTCATAATCGCGGTCCTTCAGAAGCGCTTCCGCCAGCCGTCCCTGCACGCGCCGATCTTCCTGCCGCGCGGCGAGCGCTTTTCGCCATTCGTCCACTGCCTGCGTACGCCGCCCGAGACGTTGCGCCGTCTCCGCCAACAGCTCATGAATGTCGGCCGACTCGGGCAGAGCCTCAAGACGCGCGAAGCTTTCCTCCGCCAGTTTGCCCGCGGCGATCGAAGCCCAATAAAGGTTCGAAACGGTTCCGGTCGCGCGGGCCTCGTTCAGAGCCTTCGGCCAGTTGCCACTGAGGCAAGCGCATGCCGCGATCTCCCGCGCACAGTCCGGCTTCACTGTGTGGAGTTCTCGCTCGTCCTCAACCGATGCCCAATCCGCGTGGCCTGTCGCCCGATATGCCGACGCCCGAGCTGCATGCAGTCCCGGCAGATCCGGCATCACGCGGATCGCTTCCGCATACAGATTCAGAGCTTCCGCGTAATGGCTCTCGGCCGCTTGAGCCCGCCCGGCCAACGCAAACCAGTAACCGGATTGCGGCGCCATCTCTCCCACCTGGACGAAAGCCCGTTCGGCGCTCGCGAGATAAGCCAATCCGAGTCCGTGCCACGCCTTCGCCGAGTCCGGGTGCGCCGATGCCAGTGCCTGAAAGTCCAGAGCCGCGTCGCGAGGATTACCCGACGTCAGTTCGGCATCCGCCAGTTCGAGCCGAGCCTGCGAATTTTGCGGGTCGAGTTCCACTGCCTTACGCAGCGGCGCTATAGCCTCCGGCGCGTGGCCGAGTTGCTGATGCGCCATGCCCAGGAGAAACCAGGCCGTCGCGGATCGGGGCTCAGCCCGCGTGCACGCTTCCAGTTCCGGAATCGCCGCCGAAGGCTGCCCGCCTTTTTCCAGGGCGAGAGCGAGGCTGAGTTTCAGACCTGTTTCCGCCGGCAACGCCCGCACAAGATGCCGGTAAAGCGCGATAGCTTCGCCATATCGGCCCGCCAGCATAGCCTCTTTGGCCGCCCGGCTCTTCGCGGCCAGCGTATTATCCTGTGCCCAAAGCGCGGCAGCGCTTACGAGCCAGATCGCAAGCTGCCGACTTTTCCGCCGCATTTCACCACCAAAGATATCCCAGCAAAGATACGCCGGCAAAGATACGCCGGGACGGATACAATGATTCGTGCGCTCGACGGCCTGCTGCTGCCTGTGGTTCGCGGTCCTCGCCTTCGCGGCCGGGACTACAACCATCAGCTTCGAAGATGCCGCCCCGAACGCCGGCATTCGTTTCGTCCTGCAGAACAAACCAACGCCGCAGAAGCAACTTCCCGAAACTATGGCCGGTGGACTGGCCGCGTTCGATTTCAACAACGACGGCCGCACGGACCTCTTCCTCACCGGGGGAGCAGGAGCGCCCGCCCTCTATCGCAACGACGGCCAGTTCCGGTTCACGGATGTTACTTCCGAGGCCGGATTCGGGCGCACGGGTTATAGTATCGGGGCCGCAGCCGCCGATTTCGATAATGATGGCCTCGTCGATCTCTTCGTAGCGGGTGTTCGCGAGTGCCATCTCTATCGCAACATGGGTGGCGGAAAATTCGAGGACGTTTCGAGAGCCGCGGGAATCGCCTGTCCCGAGTGGGCCGTCGCGGCCGCGTGGCTTGACTACGATCGTGACGGGTTGCTTGACCTGTTCATCGTGAATTACCTGGATTACCCGGCGGCTAATCCTCCGGTTTGCCACGATCCCTCCGGCCGTTATACGGTGTACTGCAATCCGCGACAGTTCAAGGGCTCGGCCAACCGCCTCTTTCGAAATTATGGCGGAGGGCGATTCGAGGATGTCTCAATGGCGAGCGGTATAGCGCGTGTGACCGGCAAGGGCATGAGCGTCGGCGTCGCTGATTATGATCGCGACGGCTGGCCGGACCTCTATGTCACGAATGACACCGAGCCGAACTTCCTGTTTCATAATCTGCGCAACGGCCGATTCGAAGAGGTCGCGCTGGACGCAGGCGCCGCACTGCCCGACGACGGCAAACCCGTCTCCGCCATGGGAGTGGATTTTCGCGACTACGACAACGACGGATTGCCCGATCTCGTCTACACCGCGCTCACCGGCGAGACTTTCCCTCTCTTCCGCAACACGGGAGATGGCCACCTTCGTGATCAGACCTATGCCTCTCGTCTGGGCCGCCTCACAGCCCGGCTCGCCGGCTGGGGTGTTGGCCTTGTCGATCTCGACAACGATGGCTGGAAAGACTTGTTTACCGCCAACGCCCACGTCAGCGACAACATCGACCTGTTCTCCGGCGACCGCTATCAACTTCCGAACTCCGTTTTCTCCAACCGTCACGGTGTCTTCGGGCCCGCCATCGAATTCGGGCCGCCTCGCGCGCACCGCGGGGCGGTCGTCACGGATCTGGATGGTGACGGCCGTCCGGACATCGTGGTCGCCGTTTTGGGCGAGAGACCCGAAGTCTGGCGCAACACCGCCGCCGATTTGAACCATTGGATCGACATTCGACTGGCCGGCTCGAAAGGAAATCGCGATGGCATCGGAGCCGTAATTTACATCGGACAGCAGTGGAATCACGAGACCAGCGCCACTGGATACGCTTCTTCGGTTCTCGCGCCTGTCCATTTCGGCCTCGGCGCGCAAACGACGATTCCGCTCATCGACATCGAATGGCCGAGCGGAAAGCAGCAGGAGTTACGGAACGTGAAGCCCGATCGCGTTCTGACAGTGCGCGAACCGAATTAAGGTGTTTATGCGACCGCTTACTGCCCCAGTTGTGTTCCGCCAACTGCTTCCTCACGATCGACAGTTGCTCTATCGCACGAGAGATGTCTCAGCGGCAAGCGCTACTCTCACGGAGTTCTCCGCGTCAATCTAATCTTAAGCAGGCGCGGGCGACGCTGCGCGATCTCCGGCGCTGAAGGCGCTTCAGATCGGTGCAAGGGGCATCGTCGGATGCTTGCCGGCGCCGTTCTGCAGAGAACGCGACAATCCGTCTTTGCGTTGACAACATAACCACTTCGCCTTGACATTCACCCGTAGCTGAGATACATTCTGACCCATATTCATCGCGTCGGGTGCATAGATGAACTATTTTCAATTAAATCGCTCTCTCGTCGATTCACGGCGGGTTGGACAAGCCTGTCTCTGGGCTCTGCTGTTTCTCTCGGTTCGCCTGCCGGCGCAGACCACTTACGGCACGATAAACGGGGCAACCACGGATCCATCCGGATCGGCTGTTTCCGGGGTGCGGGTACAGGTCACAAACAAGGATACAGGACTGCAGCGCACAGCCACCTCGTCCGAGGCCGGCACCTATACGATTCCCCAATTGCCTCCGGGTACATACGACGTCAGCATCGAGAAAACGGGGTTCTCGAAAGAAACCCGCTCGGGTGTTCAACTGCTCGTCAATCAAGCCGTGACGCTCGACTTTCAACTGGGGCTCGCCTCTGTCTCGCAGAATATCGAAGTAACGGCAGCGCCGCCTCCACTCAATACGACCAGCGCGACGCTTGGCGATGTCGTCCAGCATCAGCAGATTGTCGATTTGCCCCTGAACGGACGGAACTTTACGCAGCTTACGCTGCTGACGCCGGGAGCCGCGCCACAGGAATCCGGCCAGCAGAATGCATTCACCGTCAAGCTCGGCGCCGGAGCGGTCAGTCCCTCGGTAAATGGGCAGCGCGGCCAGCAGAACAACTTCACGATGGATGGCGTGCTGAACAACGCGATCTTCACCAATATCTGGGCCATCAGTCCACCTCCTGACGCTCTGCAGGAGTTCAATGTTCAGTCCCACATCACAGACGCTCAGTTTTCGATCTCTTCGGGAGCGAACATCAACATCGTCACGCGCTCGGGCACGAATGAATATCACGGCGCGCTTTGGGAATTCTTCCGTAACGATGCGCTGGATGCGCGAAACTTCTTTGACAAAACGAAGCCGCCTTACCGGCAGAATCAATATGGCGTCACGTTTGGCGGTCCCGTCAGGCTGCCGCACTTCAACGGGAAAGATCACACGTGGTTCGAAGGTTACTGGGAAGGCTTTCGATCCGTGCAGAGCCTGAGTTATTTCTCCAGCGTGCCCACGGCGGCCATGCGTCAGGGAGACTTCTCGGGAATACTTGGGCCGCAAATCGGAACGGACGCACTCGGCCGTCCGATTCTTCAGAATCAGATCTTCGATCCGAATTCAAGCACTCCGGTGCCGGGTAGTCCAGGCACCGTCGTACGCGATCCATTCCCCGGAAACATGATCCCGGCCAGCCGGCTGAATTCGGTTTCGCAGATGGTCCTGCAGAAATACTACCCTCTGCCCAACCTGAATGTCGGGCCGGGGGTTCTCCCGAACTACCAGTTTGCGGGGGGAAATACGACCAACAGCGATCAGACAGGCATCAGAGTCGATCACCGTTTCAGCGACAGCGATACGGTATACGGCCGATACAACCGTTCTGACGCAACCTTATCCCGGCCCGAGGGTCTGCCCACCTACAAACAGTCGTTGTTGAATTACGCCCAGACCGTCGCGGTCGGGTATACCCACCTGTTCAGCCCTTCTCTCGTCCTGAACCTGAGGTACGGCTTCACCAATACGAACTTTGGTCAGTTCGACGGGGCCGCGGGCGATTCGTTCCTGTCCTCCACCAACTTCAGCCAGTTGGCGCCCGCTAAGAACGGCATCGCGCTCGGGCCGCAAATCGGCATTGCAAACGGGTTCACGGGCGTCAGCCAGTTCGCGATTCCGCTCGGTCCGCAATACAACCATGACGGCCACGCGGACCTGTCGATCGTACGCGGCAATCACACGATCGGCGTCGGCGCAATGATCTACCGCATTCACAGCTTCGATGACGGCTGGGGAATGTCCGTCAATTTCACGCAAAACGCGACATCGCAGGGCGCTTTAGTAAATGGAACAGGATCGGGAGCCGCCAGCTTTATGCTCGGCTTGCCGGACAGCCTCTCCGGCTTTCTGGGAAACACAGCCGCCGATCAGAGGACCTGGTGGTACGGCGGCTACATTCAGGATCAATGGCAAATATCGAAGTCCCTCACATTATCGTACGGATTGCGGTATGACTTCATTGCGCCTTCCAGCTATGGAGACAAGACAGTCTCGGGTCTCGACGTCCTGACAGGGAACTTCCTCGTGTCACGGCCCGCCCCACCCCTTTACCCGCAGGCCAATGTGCGCAGCACCTATTACGATCCGCACTACAACGGCTTCCAGCCGCGCTTCGGAGTCGCTTACCGCGCGACCGAAAAAACCGTCATACGAGGCGCGTTCGCAATGTTCGACGATCACAACAACACCCTGGTTCAGGAGTCACAGGACCCGCGCATTTCATGGCCCGACGGGGTCGGCATCTCCGTCATCGGACAGAACAGAGGAACGCCAAATCTGTTCTTCAACAATCTTCCCCTGTACAAGTCATTCTTCAATCCCTTGCAACCGTATGTCGATTTCGGGGCCGATCCTCGGAACAAGATTCCGTACGTGATGGAGTACAACGCGGGAGTCCAGCAGCAACTGGCACAATCCCTTGTCCTGAATGTCGATTACGTCGGATCCGTCGGGCGACACCAGTTTCTCCAGCCTGTCGCCAACACTGCGCTTGTGCCCGGACCAGGGCCCATTTCCGCGCGGCAGCCGTTTCCCGCCTACGGGGGCTCTTTCTCTTTCGATGAAAATGTAGGAAATTCCAGCTACAACGCGCTGCAGACGAAATTGCAGAAGTCGTTGAGCTTCGGATTGAACTTCCTCGCTTCCTACACATGGTCCAAATCCCTGGATATTCAGTCAGAGGGGCAGTCCGGGTCCATTGAGACGATCTATGATCGACGCCGGGACTGGGGGCCGTCGGATTTCAATCGAACGCATCTGTTTACGTTCAGTGGAATCTATCAGTTGCCGGTCGGCAAAGGAAAGACGTACCTGTCGAACGCGAACGTTTTTGCGCGTACGCTACTCGGGAACTGGAACCTGGGATGGGTCGCCACGCTCAATTCGGGGCAGCCGTTCCGTGTACTGGCGGGCGGCGATATCGCCAACGTGGGCGGCGGAAGTCAGCGCGCGCAGGTAGTGGGTAACCCGAACACCGGGTTTACGCAAAGCCGTCTTGAATGGTTTAACGTGGGGGCATTTACGCTTCCGGCTCCATTCACGTTTGGCAATGCGGGGCGAAACAACATGACCGGGCCGCCCGTGAAAAACTGGGACTTCATCACGTT
>DASZUZ010000366.1:0-2996 GCA_035547415.1 Bryobacteraceae bacterium
TCCATTGCGGCCCCGGATTCGTCGATCGGGGCCGTCCCCGTTGTCGTCACCAATTCCGGCGGTTCGAGTGCGCCCGAGATCGCCGGGGTGACGTCCACCGCGCCGGGATTCTTCTCCTCGGACGGAAGCGGCTGCGGATCCGCGGCGGCGCTCAACATCCGGCCCGACGGGACAATTTCCGTGAACTCCCCTTCGAACAGCGCTGCGCCGGGAGATTACATCGCGCTCTTCGGAACCGGTTTCGGACTTGCCGCGCAGCAGCCGCAGGATGGCGCCGCCGCCGTGGGGACGCCTCCGCTCCAGTCCGTCCCCCGATTGTTCCTTGACAATAATCCCGTCTCTTCTTTGGCGTGGGCGGGCCTTGCGCCGACGCTCGTCGGCGTGGATCAGATCAATTTCCAGATTCCTCCGGCGACTCGCAACGGCTGCTCAGTGCCAGTCTCGGCGGCAGGACTTCCCGGCAGTCCTTCGGTCACCCTCAGCATCCAGGCTGGACGCGGGCAGTGCACCGATCCCCCGACTCAGTCGTGGGGGCAGCTTCTCCTGTCGAAATCGGTCTTCTCAGGGCCCGGGACCCCGATACCCGCTGGTGAGACGTTCTCGGCTTCATTCCCCTCGGGGCCGACCTCGGCGCCGCCTGCTGCTGAAATTCCCGTCTTTGCTCCCGCCTGGGTCGGCAACGTATTCCCTTCAGTCGGCGTCATCTTCTCCGCGGCTCTCATCACGCCGAGAGCGTGTTCCGTGCCCGGCGATTCCAACCTCTCCGCGGGTGCCATTCACGTGCAACCGCCGGCGGGAGCCTCGATCGCAGTCCAGCCGCAGCCGTTGCAGACAGGCGGCGTTACCTATGTCCAGCCGCTCCCCGCCGGCTTCGTGGGTCCGGGTACGTACGCGGTATCGGGAACACCGGGAAATGACGTTGGACTCTCGGCAAATCTGGCCGTCGGGTCGCCGATCCAACTGCAGACTTCGTTTCCGCTCGGGACAGCCATTTCCTCCAGCCATCCGCTCACCATCGAATGGACGGGCGGCGATCCGGGTTCCCTGGTGAAGCTGACGCTCACATCCGGACAGGGCATGGCGGCGCGGTCAAGCTATTCCTGGGCCCACGTCGAAAGCGGTTCGCTGACCATCTCTCCGGTTTGCAGCGGCCCCCCGGCGGTCCTCCCAGCCTGTAATTTCGGACTGCCCCCGCACACGGCCGCCCAGATCACTGTTCAGGTTCTCCCCGCGCCTGACCGCGTCGCAACCGTCCATTTTCCCGGCATTACCGGCCCGGTGCAATTGAAATGGCTGTATTCATATACCTTCTCCGGTCTGACTTTGGGAGAATAGGCGTTCATGGCGACGCGACATTCTTTTGCGGACCAGCCGGTGGAACTCTCGCGTCTGCCATCGTTTCGCGCGGAGCATTTTCCGTATTCGGGACCCTATCCCTGGCTCGACCATGACGATGCTTTGCATCAGATTGAATGCCGGCTGGAGCAGGGACTGATTACCGATAAAGAGGCCGAACTCTGCCGCTGCTGGGCCGTGAACGGCTATGTGATTCTCGACAATCTTATCGACAACGGGATTCTGGACAGCGTCTGGGAGGCTTATGAGAAAGCCGTTCAGACCGGAAAGATCGCTCTTCCGCCGGAGCCCGCGGGGGACAACGATCCCTACCCCGGTCGCTATCTGAATCCGCATAAGAAAATCGGCGCCTTCTGTCAGATCCTGAAGCATCCCGGGATGTTGCGTTACATCCGGCTATTGATGGACCGAGAGCCCCGCCCGCTGCAGACCATCGCGGCCCACAAGGGCTCGCAGCAGGGCCTGCATTCGGATTCCATTCACATGACGACGTACCCGCTCGGGTATCTGACCGCCGCGTGGATCGCCTTTGAAGATATCGATCCGGATTGCGGTCCCCTCGTCTATTATCCCGGGAGCCACCGGCTTCCCTACGTCTTCAGCAAAGATGTCGGTATTACGGAAGAGGATTTTCGAAACGAAGGCTATGGACCGTACCACGCAAGGTATGAGCCCTGCATCCGCCGGTTGATCGACCGGAATCGGATGGAACCTCATCACTTTCACGCGAAAAAGGGCGATGTTCTCATCTGGCACGCCAACCTGATTCACGGAGGATCCGCCCGGCGGAACCTCGCGTTATCGCGGCGTTCCGTCGTTTGCCACTTCTTCGTGAAGAACGCCTTCGTGTATCACGATCTCGCCGCCGCGAAGTCGCGGCAACAGTACATCGGTACGTGTTTATTACGGGATGAGACGGGCAGAATACGTTTGTTCCGACAAGGGAAGTCGGAATAAACATTCGTGCGTTGCGAAAGCGTCCGTTGTTCGCGGGCTCAGATCCGGAACACCCGGGACACCGTCTTCGACAGCACCCATTTCTTATCTTCCGCGTTCAGAAACGGCATCTCGTCCCGGATGATGCTCAGTGCTTTCGCGTAGCCGCAATAGGCTTCGACGAGCGGCCAGTCTGTTCCCCACATCATTCGTTGCGGGCCGAATGCGTCATAGATCCGCTTGATCTGGGCCTGGCAGTCGGGATAGGGGTAGGGCTGCCGCGACAGCGACCACGCGTGCGACACCTTCACGAACACGTTCGGATAACGCTTCAGCGCCAGCAGGTGCTTGAGCATTTCCGGGCGATCGGGCGGGCAGTCCGCCATGTGATCGATAACAACATCAAGATCAGGGAACTTCTCCACCAGGCGAGCCACGTCGTGCATCCGTGCGATCGGAGCAAGGATGCTCATCGATGCCTTCTCTTCGAGGCAACGCTGCCATAACGCGGGCATCAGGGGCCCTCGAATCCAGTCGCCCTGTTCGTCTCCCGGGGGACTGAGGCGAACGCCCACGAATCCGTGTTCGCAAACCAGCCGGGAGAGATGGTCCGGCGCCGCGGGATCCTCCGGATTTACGCGTCCCACACCCTTAAAAGTGTCGGGGTACTGCTGCAGCACATCCGCCAGGTAACTGTTGTCCCA
>DASZUZ010000367.1:0-2263 GCA_035547415.1 Bryobacteraceae bacterium
CGAAGCCGAAGAATGGCTCCGGCGTTACGCCCAGGCCCGATAAGTGAGCCACGCGACGCCGAGCAGCCATCCGAACAGCGCCTGATACTCGCGGTTCTTCCTGTACAAGGCTGCCGAAAAGTTGTCGGGGCCGAGATTGGAGGTCCAGCGCGGAATCAGCAGCGGAACCCGCGCGGCGAACGCGGCGTAGCCCGGCAGAATTGCGCTGAGGTGCTGTTCTTCCAGTTCAATGGCCGGCAGATAAACCAGTGCGAACAGTGCGCCGAACAGCACGGCGAGTCCGAGGCTGTTTCCGGCGGCGGCCAGGCCGAGCGCCGTGACCAGGGTGCCCAGGTACAGGGGATTGCGGGTGAACGCATAGGGTCCGGACGTCGCGAGCCTCTGGTTCTTCGCGAGGTGTCCCGCAGCCCATGCCCTTAAGGCGAGACCAGCTATGGAGAGCGGCAATCCGATCGCGAGCGAGCGCGGCGTGGGATGCGAGAAGAACGCAAAAGCCGCTACCATCACGAAGCCTGCCGGCACGCGCAGACGCGCGACCAGATCGGCGTAAGGCTTGGGAAACCAGTGGCGGCGCATCAGGCGTGACAAGCCATCCGCGCTTCGAGCGCCGCGAACACCTGTTCCGGCGTAATGGCGCGCATGGAGGGATCGATCGATGCGCCGCGGCGATGCGTTGTGCGAACACCCGGCATCCGGAATACCTGAAAATCGCCGCCGTAAGGGCCGTTGCGCATCGGATCGGTGGGGCCGAAGATCGCCGCGCCCGATTTATTCAATGCGGCCGCCAGATGCAGTGGTCCGCTGTCCACGCCGATGACAAGCGCCGCCTGACGCGTCGCCTGAATCAGGCCCGGAATTCCGCTTTCGTGGGCCAGCGTTCCAGGCACGGGCGGAACGGCTCCGGGCGCGCCGTTGAGCACGAGCGGCATCCCCAGATTGTTTCGGATCATTGCGCCCAGCTTCTCGTAATGTTCGAGCGGCCATTGTTTGGAGGCCCAACCGGCCAGCGGGCTGGCCAGAGCAAACGGGCCGTCCGGCAGATTGCCTTCCGGCGAGCCCGACGGCAGGGGAAACGCGCGGACTAAATTCGTCGCGCCCGCGCCTGCCGCCAGATCGAGCGCCTGATCCACTACGTGCGTGGCCTTGCTGCCCACGCGATTCGAATAAAACAGGCCGGCGGGACGCTCGCGTACGACTCCGGGTCCGAAGCCCGCGATTCGTTCCGGACGCGCGATATGCGCGATCAGCGCGGATTTCGTGAGGCCCTGAAAATCCACCGCAAGATCGTAATGCTCGGCGCGCAGTTCATCTTTGGTGCGCTTCCAGGAACCCGGATCGTCTTTCCGGAAGAGGACGATGCGATCGACGAAGCCATTGCCTTCGATCAGCGGAACCCACTTCGGCTCCACCACCCAGGTGATTCGCGCCGAAGGGAAACTGTGTTTGAGGGATGCAGCTCCAGGCAGCGAATGGATGATGTCCCCCATCGCGCCAAGCCGCACAATCAGAATACTCTTCACTTCCGCTGGCAACCCGTAGTCTAACATCGGTGAACAACAATACTCATCGCTTCGGAAACTACCCGATCGACCGTCACGCGAGTCATGCAACGGTGGTCGATCGGGCATTCGCGCAGCTTGCAGGGCGCGCAGTCCACCGGCTCGCGAACGATGCGGGCGGCCGGGCCGAGAGGCCCCGTTCCGGTCTCATCCGTTGGCCCGAAGACCGTCACGGACGGTACTCCTGACGCGGACGCAATGTGCATCGCGCCGGAATCGTTCGTCAGGAACGTGTGGCACGCGGCCGTCATATCGATGAATTCCCGCAGGGTCGTCGCCCCTGCGAAATTCGTTCCTCCGCAGGCCTTCGCAACTTCCTCGCACATTGTTCGTTCGCCTGCGGAACCGAAAACAGCAATCGATCCGCCAAGTCGCGATGCCAGCGCCGCCGCCGCTTCGGCAAAACGTTCGGGGAGCCAGCGCTTGGCCCCGCCGTAAGCGGCGCCGGGGCTGACGCCGATCACCGGCAATCTGACGCCGCGGGCGGCGAACAAAGCCTCCCCGCGGACGCGCGATTCGGCCGCTCCATCGAGGCGAATCTCGGGTACGTCGGGAAGGACGTCGATCAGCCCCGCGCGCCGGAGCAGTTCGAGGTAATAAAAGCGTTCATGCCGCGGAATGGAGCCCTTTTCCGGAAGCGGAATCGCATCCGTCAGCAGCGGCGACCGGCCGTCCCGCGCATAACCCACGCGTCTTCGGGTACC
>DASZUZ010000368.1:0-6650 GCA_035547415.1 Bryobacteraceae bacterium
ATTGCGCGGAAGACCTCTTCGGGACTGCGATCCGGAATGTTGGACAGAGCGTCGTTGAGCCGCCTCATGGACTGCTGGATCGATTGCCGGACGGCGCGATCCGGGTCCGGCGCCGGTCCTGCAATCTGCGCGTGGCGCGGAGCAGGCGATTCCCGAACCCGGACGGGAACCGCAATCCATATCGCGAGCGCCACGACCACGGCGACCAGGATCGCGATGACGGCGTCCAACCCGGACTGCCGCCCGTCAGGATTCGCGTGCCGGCTCGCGAACTGTTCCAGTTCCCGTTGTAACCGGGCAATCAGCGCGGACGACTGCGCCGATTCCAGACGGCGGGCGCGCCTCTCCTGGTCCAGTCGTTGCTGCAACTGCCCCCACTGCGTCCTGACCCTCGCCAACTCCTCCTGCATCTGACTGCGTTCCCGCTCCGCAGAGGCCTGATAATGCTGCCACTGCGCTCTGACGTGAGCGAGTTCGTCTTCCGACGACCGCTTCCTGCCCTGTGCAGGCGACTTCGGGCCCAGTCTTAACTCGCGCGCTGTTGTCTCGCTGCGAACGAGGTCGCGATCAGCCATCGAGCCTCATTCTTCGTCTATCGGCCTCCCCGCCGCATTGCTTTAGAAGTACCTCCCCGAAGCGTCCGCTAAACTGGTGATTTACCGCATGCGGAGTCTGCGTTGGCTGCTGCTCGTGGCGATGATCGTCATCGTAGTCGCCGTTTCAGGGATTTATCGAGCTCAGCGCATCCGCGCACGCGCCAACCAGAGGCCGTTGCCGCCGCCCGTTCCGCTCGGGACAGCCGCCAACGCCGAAGATTGGGAGTGGAGCCAGAGCACTCCGGACGGCAAGCCGTTCGTCAAAGTCCGGGCCAAAAAGTTCTCGCAATCCTCCGACAACAACCGGTCGCAACTCAAGAGCGTCGAACTTCAGATCTATCAGAAGGACGGGACACACTACGATCGCGTCCGCGCTCCCGAAGCGGAATTCGTCGCCGGCGAAAACAAGCTCTATGCGCCTGGCGAAGCGGAGATTACTCTGGACGTGCCCGTGCAGGGCGATCCGCCCCATCCGCTGACTTCCATCAAAGCGGCCGGCATCAACTTCGACAGCAAAACGGGACAGGCGGTCACCGACAAGCACGTCCTCTTCAACTTCGAAGGCGGCGAAGGCACTTCCGAAGGCGCGTCGTACGAGCCGAACACCCACACGCTCCATCTCGACCGCGCCGTGGTCCTGAACCTGCGCGGCAAAGACCCGAAGAGCACCCCCATGAAAGTGGAGGCGGGAGAGCTCACCTACAACGAAACCGAGGCGGTTATCCACCTGGGACCATGGTCGCGGCTGACGCGGAATCAGACGGTCATGAACGCCGCCGCAAGCACGGTCAAACTGGTCGACTCCGGCGACGCCGACCACTCCACAAAACGAATGGACACGGTGGACGCCGTCGACGCAAAGGGCATCGACAAACGTCCCGGCCGCGAACTCGAATACGCGGCGTCCATGGTCCACGTGAAATACACGCCGGACGGCGTCATGGAAAAGCTCGACGGCAACGGCAATGCGCACCTCGTGTCCCATGGCAACGGATCTGATACCACGATGACCGGCGACACGGTGGAACTCTTCTTCAACACCGAAAACAGCGACAACGAACTCTCGAGCGCAATCGCCCGCGGTCACGGCTCGATCGAATCCAGGCCCGTGCCCGATCCGAAGGGCGCAACGGCGGACGCGAAAATCCTGAAATCAGACGTCCTCGATCTCCACATGAAGCCCGGCGGCAAGGAACTCGACCGGGTCAACACCCACTCGCCGGGCACGCTCGAGTTTCTGCCGAATCAGGCAGCGCGCCACCGCCGCGTCCTCAAGGCGAATCAGATGGATATCGCCTACGCCGCGAAGAACGAGATCCAGTCTTTTCACGCCGTGGACGCTTCCACGGAAACCTGGCCATCGGACCAGGACAAGAAAAAGAAAAAGCCCGATCTGAACGTCGCTTATACGAACAGCAAGACGATCGACGCCCTCTTTGACGAGAAGGGCCAGGTCAAAACGATGAAGCAGACCGGCGACTTTCATTACACGGAAGGCGTCCGCAAAGCCCAATCCGATTTCGCCACGCTCGATAACAGCAAGAACCTGATGAACCTCGAAAACCACGCGCGTATTTCCGACGATTCAGGTTCGACCGCCGGCGACCACATCACGCTGCAGCAGACCACGGGCGACTTCGACGCGCGCGGACACGTCGCGACCACGCGCCTTCCGGACAAGAAGAAGTCCGGCTCCGACATGCTGGACAGCGACGAGCCGACACAGGGACTTGCCGATCACGTCGTTTCCGCCAACCGGAATCATCTGATCCACTACATCGGCAACGCCGTCCTGTGGCAGCAGTCGAACCGGCTGCAGGCGGACCGGATCGACATCGACCGGGACAAAAAATCCGTCGTCGCCGACGGACAGGTCGTTTCTCAGTTCCTCGACAACAAGAAAAACAAGGACGCGGACGAAAAAACGAAACCTCTCCCCACGCAGCCCATCTTCACAATAGTGAAGTCGCAACACATGGTTTACACGGACGCGGACCGCATGGCCGTGTATACGGGCGGGGCGGAGTTTCTGCGCCCGTCGCTCACCGTAAAGTGCGCCACGCTCACTGCCTGGCTCAACGATAGCAAATCGGATGCGGATTCCCGCATCAATCACGCCTTTGGCGACGGCAAGGTCGAAATCGTGCAGATCAGCCCGGACCGCAAGAGGATTGGCACGGGCGAGCACGGCGAATACTATACGGATGAGGGCAAAATTATATTGACGGGCGGTGAACCGAAACTGAACGATACCCTGAAGGGTTCCACTGTTGCTGAGAAACTGACGTACTTCACCGACGACGACCGGCTGATCGTCAATGGAACGCCCCAAAAACAGGTGAAAACCCACCTTATCCGAAAAAAGCGCTGATGGAGACGCTCGAAACCCTGGAAATATCCAAGTCGTACCGCGGGCGGCGCGTGGTGAACGACGTGTCCGTTAACGTAAACCGCGGCGAAATCGTGGGGCTTCTGGGACCCAACGGCGCCGGGAAAACCACGTCGTTCTATATGGTGGTGGGCCTGATCAGCCCAGACTCCGGCAAGGTGATGCTCGACGGCGTCGACCTGACCGACATGCCCATGTTCGAGCGCGCGCGGCATGGCATCAGCTTTCTGCCACAGGAAGCTTCGGTGTTCCGCAAGCTGACCGTGGAAGAAAACCTGATGGCAATCCTCCAGACACGCCGGATCACGAGCCGCGAGCGGCGCGAGAAGATGAATCAACTGATCGAGCAGATGGGCCTCGAGACGGTGCGGCGCAGCAAGGGCTCCGTGCTCTCCGGCGGCGAACGGCGGCGCGTCGAGATCGCGCGATCGCTGGCCATCAATCCCAGCTTCCTGCTGCTCGACGAACCGTTTTCGGGGATCGATCCGATCCAGGTCATCGAGTTACAACGCATCATCCTGGAGCTCAAACGGAACGGACTGGGAATCCTCGTGACGGATCACAACGTCCGCGAGACGCTGAGCGTGACCGACCGCGCGTATATCATCAGTTCCGGCAAAATCTTCCGCAGCGGCAGCCCGGATAAACTGGCGCAGGACCCGGAAGTGAAGCGGGTCTACCTGGGCGAAACATTCAGTTATCAGGACGCCCGGTTTTGA
This sequence comes from Bryobacteraceae bacterium, assembly GCA_035547415.1. GTDB lineage: Bacteria > Acidobacteriota > Terriglobia > Bryobacterales > Bryobacteraceae > BOG-234. The sequence continues at coordinate 3,705 of DASZUZ010000368.1, forward strand.
CGCACCCTACTCGTTCAGAAACTTCAGCAATTCGCGGTTGAAAATCTCCGGCGCCTGCAGGTGCGGCACGTGGCCGACCTTCGGAATGACGACAAGTTGTGCGCCCGGGATCGTTTCCGCGATATGCTTCGCGAGCGCCGGGAAGTTCTGGCCATCGAGTTCACCGCCGAGCACCAGCGCCTTCGCTTTGATGTGCTCCCAGTCATGCACGACCGGATCGAGGTACGTGATCTGCCGGTAGATCGCGCGGACCATCGCAAGCCGCGGCCAGTCGCCGCTGAGCGTGGGAGCATACAAAATTCGCGCGTACTTCTCGTATTCCGGTTTCCAGGCGTTCGGAAAATACCGCTGGATATTCGCGTAAGCGGCCTGCCAGAGCTGATCGTGCGTCTGCGCCATCGACGCGCGATACGCCTCCTCCGCACTGTGCCACGGCTGCTCCCACCGGACATCGGTCAGACCGATCGGGTCGCAGAGGATCACCCGCTCCGTCATTTCCGGGTAGGACGCGGCGAAGCGCGCGGCGAGCATCCCGCCCATCGAGTGCCCGAAGATCACGGCGCGGGTGACGCCGAGTGACTGCAGCAAGGTCCGCGTGTTCAGCGCCATGTCGTGGAAGTTATACGGGATGACCGGTTTTGACGACCGTCCGAAGCCGATCTGATCCGGAACCACGACGCGAAAACCTTCCTTCCGGAGCAGGTCGATCGGGCCTCCGAAGTAGAAGCCACCGAAGTTCATCCCGTGAAAGAGAACCACGGTGCGCCCGTTGGCGGGGCCGCCCGGAGGCACGTCCATATACGCCATCCGGACGTCCTGGCCGTACATGGTCAGGGGCAGCGTCGATACCGGGTAAGGGTATGGGACGTCTTCATAGGTGATGCTGCCGGGGCGAACGTCGGCCGGGGCTTTTTGCGCGTCGCCCGGAGAAGCCACGGGCAGAACCAAAACGAGCAGAGTGCAGATGGGGATTGCCAGCCAGCGCATAGGGATTATGATATTCGCGTTCAATCTTCGTGATCGCGGTCTGCTCGTCTCCCTGGTCCTGATCCTCATCAACGGGCTCGTTCAGGTGGTAGTAATACGTCACCACGCCAGCCACGACCATCGTGAGCAGCAGCAGCGTGACGTACAGCCACGAACGGCGAGTGAGAGCCCCATTGGCACGCGCCAGATTCGCCGTGATTGCCGTGACGAGGAATGCCGCGGCGAGGCTCAATGCGAACTTCCACGGCCAGAACATCAGGTCGAGGTGATACTGGCCGCCGACCTGGCTCCAGAAAGTAAAGACCACCTGCACGGCAATGAGGAATTCGAAGACCAGCAGAGGTCGAAGAAATCGGCTTGGCATCAACTATTTACGAACGAATTCAGAGCGCATCGCGTATTCTTATCAGGATATCCTGAAATCATATGGAGGCAGTCAGAACGGCGGCCGGGTCCACCGCCGGAGTCCGGCTCGGCTACGACGTCAGAAGCGCGCTCGGGCTCGCCTGGGAGTCGATCCGCGCGCACAAACTGCGTAGTTTCCTCACTCTCCTCGGCGTCATCATCGGCGTGGCGAGCGTCATTCTGGTCGGCTCGGCCATCGACGGCCTGGGGCTGTATGCGCAGGAGAGCACCGCGAAGGCTTTCGGCAGCGAATCGTTTCTGGTCGGGCAGGTGGTGACGGCTCAATCGAAGACGGAATACTTCGACAAACTGAAGCGAAATAAGCCTATCAAGCTCGCGGAGGACCGCTATCTCCAGGACACCAACAGCGACTCGACGCTTTACAGCCCCTACCGGCAGAGCGCGGTCGATACGAAACGCGAAAGCCTGATTTCCGAAGACACCTCGGTCCTCGGGGTCTCGGCCGACATGGCGGACATCCGAGACATTAACGTGGTCGAGGGCCGTTTCTTCAGTCCGACCGAGGAACAGAACGCGTCCTTCGTGGCTGTCATCGGCGACGATCTGAAGAACACGCTCTTTCCGGACGGCGGATCGCCGCTCGGCCGGACATTTAAGATCCAGGACCTCGACTTCACTGTCGTCGGCGTCACCGAGCGTCTGGGGTCGGCATTTGGCCGGAGCCAGGACAATTCCACCTACATTCCGATCACGGCGTTCAACCGGCTCTTCGGACCCGGACAGTCGATCTCGATCTTCGGACGTCCGAAAAAGGGCAGCGGGCAGACCATGCAGTCCTCGCTCGACCTGACGCGGGTCGCGCTGCGGACGCGGTTTCACCAGAGGCCGGGCGAAGCGGACCGCTTCGACTTTCTGACGCCGGACGCGATTCGCGGGTTCATCGACAGCATGCTTTCGATGGTGGCGCTCGTCGTGGTGCCGGTAACGCTGATCTCGCTCGTGGTCGGCGGCATCGTCATCATGAACATCATGCTCGTCAGCGTGACGGAGCGAACCCGCGAGATCGGCATCCGCAAGGCGCTCGGGGCCCGACGGTCCGACATCATGATGCAGATCCTGATCGAGTCCGTCATCATGGCCGGCGCGGGCGGGGCGATCGGCGTTCTGATCGGAGCGATCCTGACGACGATTCTGACCGCGGCGTTCGGGGTGACGCTGCGGGTCACGCCGTTTTACGTGTTCCTTTCCGTCTTCGTCTCGGGCGCGGTCGGCGTGGTGAGTGGCTGGTATCCGGCATCCAAAGCATCGCGTCTTGACCCGATCGTCGCGCTGAGGTCCGAGTAAATGGACATCTCTCCGAAAGAGAACCTCTCGATGGCGATGACCGCGGTGTGGAGCCACCGGTTCCGGTCGATGCTCACGATCCTCGGCATCGTGATCGGCATCACCACTGTGGTGACGGTCGCTTCCCTGCTCTCCGGACTGCGCGCGGGCATTGTCACGTTCTTCGACGAACTGGGCCCCGACAACGTGTTCGTGTTCAAGACCAGCGGCGATCCCAGTGCCTTTCAGGAACCGCCGAAGGAGCGCAAG
>DASZUZ010000369.1:0-3226 GCA_035547415.1 Bryobacteraceae bacterium
ATCACCGAAATCGAGCAGGTTCTTCTCGACGGCCTGTTCCGGCTGATCCTGCGGGATCTCGGGGAGGCGTGGAAATTCGTGACGCACATTGACTTCACTATCGATGCGATCGAAACGGAGCCGCAGTTCCTGCAGATCCTCGCGCCGACGGAAGCAGTCGTGGCGGCCGCGATCGAGATTCGAATCGGCGATTCCACGGGGATGATGAACATCGCCATGCCCTCCATCATCATCAAGATGATGCGCCAGAAGCTCGATCAGCAGTGGTTCCTCCGAAAGAGCGGCTCGACCGATCACGAGCAGTCCCGGGTGCTCGACCTGATTCGGACGGCGAACCTGAACGCGGAGGTCGTGTTGACCGGTCCGCGCCTGCTCCTGAGAGACCTGATCAACCTCGAACCGGGCGATGTCGTCAGCTTCGAATATCCATCCTCCCGGCCAGTCGATCTGACGCTCAACGGCCAGAAAAAATTTCGGGGAGAGATCGTGGACGCAGGCCGCCGCGCCGCTTTCAGCGTCGTCGAGCCGTTCAACGATCAGGCCTCATGACGACTGGCTCCGCCGTTCTCACATCCCGATATCTCGGCCAGATCGCCTGGAAAGCGGAGTCCGAATTATTCCTTCCGTTAGGGCTGCCGGGCTTCGAAGCCGAGCGTCGTATGGCTCCGGTCGAAATTCCGGCTCAACGTCCTCTCGTATTTCTGCAGAGCATGGACCACCCGGAGGTTTGTTTTGTGGCTCTGCCAGCGGGAACGATTTCTCCCGACTTTTGTCTCCGGCTGACCCAGGATGATAAGGCGGCGCTTCTTCTGGAGGACGCGCACGATCCCGTTATCGGAGTCGGCGTTCTTTGTCTTGTGCTCCTGCTTCCGGGGGAAGGATCCCTGCAGGCGAATCTGGATGCGCCGATCGTCATCAATCTGCGCAACCTGCGATGCGTCCAGTCGGTGATGGAGCCGCTCAATGGATACTTCCGGTTACATGAAGACGGTCAATGGAGGCGCATATGTTAGTGCTGCGGCGCCGCGCAGGCGAGGGAATCATCCTTGGCGGCGGCATCGAAATTGAAGTGATCGAACTGTCCCGGACGCGCGTGAAACTGGGCGTAAAAGCGCCGCGGGACCTGATCGTTTTGCGGCGTGAAGCGGCAGCCGTAGCCAGCGAGAATCGAAACGCGGCGGACCTTCTCCTGCGCCGGGGGGCGGCTGCCGACGGCGATCTGCTGCGCCTTCTTGAAACTCTTTCTGTTCCGTTGGCTCAAACAACGGCGGTGAATGCCGATATGTAACTCAGCAGGATATGCGGGCATCGCGAATGATTTGTGAGAACCCGCGCCGGGCATGACGCCGGGTCGATATCGGAATAAAGGACGCAAAGAATGTCGTTTTCAATTCAAACCAATGTTGCCTCTCTGGTCGCACAGAACAACATCCGCGTGAACCAGAACTTCCAGAACAACACGATTCAGCAGTTGTCTTCCGGGTTTCGCATCAACAGTTCCGGGGACGACGCCGCTGGTCTCGCCGTCGCAAACAGATACCGCGGGAATAACGCCGAACTGACCCAGGGCGTGCTCAACGCGAATAACGGTATCAGCGAACTACAGATCGTAGATGGCGGCCTCAACAATATCTCGACGATCCTCGACCGGCTTCGGACGCTCGCGACGGAATCGGCGTCGGAAACGTTCACCGGAGATCGGGGCACGCTGAACGTCGAATATCAGGGGCTGTTGAGCGAAATCAACCGGCAGGCGGCGAATGTCAACCTCAATACCGGGGGGACTTACAACACCAATCTGATCACTTACGTCGGCGGCGGCAGCAACGCCGCGAATGCGCAGATTTCCGTTGATCTGAGCGGGGCTAACAACGCAGTTGACTCGACTGCCCTGGGAATCGCCACGACGAGCGTAGCGGGGGGTGGAACGAAACTGACTGGCAACACGGTTCGCCTCGACAATACCGCGACGTCATTTCTTGTCAGTGGTTCACAGGACTTTACTTTTCACATCGCCACATCCACCGGCAACCAGGACGTGACTCTCACGGTGTCAGGAGGAAGCGGTGGGCTCACGGGTTCGCAGGTAATCAGCACGCTGAACGATTCGCTTTCTTCCTACGGCATTAACGCCGGTATCGCGAGCGATGGCACATTACAGTTCGGCGGATCCACGGCGTTCAGCGTTTCGGTAGCTGCAGCCACGGCCGGGAATGCCACGGCCACCAGTGCAAGTACCGCTGCGAATACCGCCGACTACAACCTGGACAGTTCCACGGGCGCCGGTGGCGCGTTTGCCGCGTTCGCGGCTGGCGGAGGCACCGCGGCCTCGGAGACCGTCGTGTTCCAGAATGCGGGGGGAACAAAGACCGTGACGCTGGACGGAACGAACGCCGGGAGTCTTGACACGGCTTTGTCCACGCTGAACTCAGCCCTCAATGGAGTCGGGATTTACGCTGTGAAGACAGCCAACGGCAATAACATCTCCTTCCAGAGCGCCAATTCCTTCAGTGTCAATGAAACGGCCTATACGGCGGGGGCAGGCGGTGGCACGGGAAATCTTTTCGGCGCGACAGGAGCGGTCACCGTGACTGCGCCCGACGCGAGCGCCTCGGCTACCGGTTCTGCTCTGGCCGCGCTCACCGCGCTCCAGACCGCCGTTACCAATCTCGGGTATGTGCAAGGCAAGGTGGGGGCGGGCGAGAACAAGCTGAATTACGCGGTCAATCTTGCCCAATCGCAGATCACGAACTATTCGGCGGCGGAAGCCGGTATCCGCGATGCCGATGTGGCTTCCGAAGCGGCGAATCTGACGAAGGCGCAGGTCCTGCAGCAGGCCTCCCTGGCTGCTTTGGCCCAGGCCAACTCCGCGCCTCAGGCGCTCCTCTCGCTTCTCAAAGGCTGATCGATTCTGAACAACGGGCCGGACCCTAAACTCCGGCCCGTCAGGAAATATGGCATCTTCTTCTTCGCCGATCGCGACGCTCGTCGCGCCTCCCTCGTTCACCGGGGTCAGTAAGTTCGCGTCCGGCCTGCAGCAGGTTCTTTCAAGAACGGTGTCCATCGCGTCTCTGCCGCTACAGTCACTCGAGGCGGGACTGACCGATCTCAACGACCGCCAGTCCGCACTCCAGGGACTCGACACCACGTTCCTTTCTCTCCAGCTCTCCTTAAATTCTCTCCAGTCCGCCCTGAGTTCCAGTGTGCTCAGTTCGTCTGTCTCGGA
>DASZUZ010000370.1:0-7740 GCA_035547415.1 Bryobacteraceae bacterium
GTCGCGGATGTGGCTGGAAACGGATCGCGTCTACCGGGCCGCCTCCGACCGGCTCGTTCGGATCCGGACCAACCAGCTGGTGAAGGCCGCGGACCGCGACCAGTCCAACGATTTTTCGAGCGAAGAGGCCTATGCGCATACCCAGGCCACCTATCGCGCGACTTTCGATAAGAATCGCTGGACGCAGATGGCGCGGGACTGGTCGCGGGATTTTCGGGCTTACCCGGATCTTTTGTCGTCGGGCGTGCAGGTGATGGTGCAGTCCGACAACCGCCACATCGTGAATACCGAAGGTACCCGCGTGGAAGACGGCCGCGGTTTCGCCCGGATCGTGATCTCGGCGAGCGGCAAGGCAAAGGACGGCATGGATGTATCGGACTTCGAGACGTTCGAGGCGTTCGAAGAGAATGGACTGCCGTCCGCCGACAAGGTTCGCGCCGCCGTCAGGAAAGTGGGCGAGCATGTAGAAGCTTTGATCGGAGCGCCCACGGCGGAGCCCTTCGTCGGACCCGCGATCTTCTCGGGCCGGGCCTCGGGAGTATTCTTCCATGAAATCTTTGGCCACCGGATCGAAGGCCACCGGCAGAAGGACGAGGCCGAAGGGCAGACCTTCACGAAATCGGTCGGGGAGAAGATTCTGCCGGAATTTCTCTCGGTGACGTTCGATCCCACGATGAAAAGGATCGGGGACGCAGATCTGAATGGCTGGTACCAATACGACGACGAAGGCATTCCCGGAAAGCCTGTGAAGGCTGTAGAGAACGGAATTCTGCGCTCCTTCGTGATGTCGCGTTCGCCGATCGATGGATTCCCCCACTCGAACGGACATGGGCGGAGGCAGCCGGGGCTGGAAGTCGTGTCCCGCCAGTCGAATCTGATCGTCTCGAGCACGCGTGCCGTGACACAGGAAAAACTGCGGCAGATGCTGATCGACGAGGTCAAACGGCAGAATAAACCTTACGGGCTTTATTTTGAAGACATCACGGGCGGGTTTACGACCACGCAGCGATCGGGTCTGCAGGCGTTCAAGGTCATTCCCGTGATTGTGTATCGTGTATACGCGGATGGCCGTCCGGACGAACTGATCCGCGGCGCGGATATCGTGGGGACGCCGCTCGCGAGCTTCGCCAAGATCCTTGCGACTTCGGACAAGACCGACGTCTTCAATGGATACTGCGGGGCGGAATCGGGCAGCGTGCCGGTGTCGGCCGTTTCGCCGGCGTTGTTGATTTCGGAGATCGAGATCGAGAAGACGAGTTCGGGGCAGGACCTGCTGCCGTTGCTCCCGTCTCCGTTGAAGGGGGCGACGGAATGAAGCTGGTTTGCTGCCTGTTCGCGGTCGCCGCCTTCGTCTCCGCGGCGCAGCCGGATCCCGTATTCGATGCCATGCGGGCCGAAATGAAGCGTTCGGCGACGCTGAGCCTGAATCAGCTCGACAAGCCTTATTTCATCAGCTATTCGGTGGACGACGTGCACATGTGGACGTCGTCGGCAACGCTTGGCGCGCTGCTGTCATCGCATTCGAATACGTATCGCGTGCCGCACATCGGAGTCCGGGTCGGAGATTATAAATTCGACAACACCAACTATTCGGGCGGCGCGCCCGGCGGAGCCCGATACAACCTGCGCAGTTTTCCCCTCGATAACGACCCGCTGGTGGTCCGGCAGTATTTCTGGCTGGCCACTGACTCGGCGTATAAGGGCAGTCTGCAGTCGATTGCGCGCAAGCGGGCCGCACTGCGCAGCGTGACGGTGAGCGAGCAGCTTCCCGATTTCTCGCCCGCGCCAAAGTTTTCGCTGGTCCGCGATTATCAGCCCGCGACGTTCGACGAGCGGATGTGGAACGATCGCATTCGCCGCGTCTCGGCTGTGTTTAACGATTTCCCCGCGTTGCGCGCGTCGCAGGTCGAGTTCAGCGCGGCAGACGGTTTGCACCGGTTCATGAACAGCGAAGGGACCGAAGTTCGCGTTCCCGAGACGACCGGTTACGTACAGATCCGCGCTTCGGCGCAAGCCTCGGACGGCATGATCGTTCGCGATTCGGCGCTCTATTACACGCATGACATCGCGCGATTGATTCCCGAGGCGCAACTGATGACGGCTGCGCGCTCCGTTGGCGAGAATGCGTTGAAGATGGCCGCGGCGCCGATGGGCGAGAATTACTCGGGGCCAATTCTGTTTGAAGGCGTGGCTTCCGCTCAGATGCTGGCCGAAATTCTCGGACGAAATCTGCACATCGGCAGAAAGCCGATCGGGCCAGCGGGGATGCAGGGCCAGGGATCTGTTTCGGAACTCGAAGGACGGCGGGGCGTGCGGATCATGCCCGAGTTTTTCGACGTCGTCGACGATCCCACACGGCCGTTATTCGGCCACGAAGAAGTGGACGATGAAGGCGTGCCGGATCAGAAAGTTGTTGCGGTCGAGAAGGGCGTTCTGAAGGATTTTCTGCGCTCGCGGCAGCCAGTGCGCGGTTATAACGAATCGAACGGACATGCGCGTCTGACGAACGGCAGTCCGATTCCGACGAATCTCATCGTGACCGCGCATGAGACGGCCCCGATTTCCGAGCTGAAAAAGAAGATGATCGACCTTTGCCAGCAGCGCGGGCTCTCCTACGCGATCATCGTTCGGAAGATGGATTTTCCTTCGACGGCGTCCATTGACGAAGCGCGCAAGATGCTGACTGGCGCGGCGGGCGCGCGCCCGGTGAGTATGCCGCTCTATGTCTACCGGCTGTACACGGACGGGCACGAGGAGATGATTCGGGGCGTGCGCCTGCGCGGGCTGAACGCCCGGTCCCTCAAAGACATTCTCGCCGCCGGAAATGACACGGCAACGTTTGACTATCTCGAGAATGGACAGCCGTTTGCGCTGCTCGGGCTGGGGGCCAGCGCGGCCGAAGTGTCGGTCGTGGCGCCCTCCGTGCTGATTGACGATCTGGAGCTGACGAAGATCGATGACGAATTGCCGAAGTTGCCCGTCGCGCCGGCCCCTGCTTTAGCCGCTTCGCGATGAAGATTCTCAGCCGGTACGTCTTTCGGGAAATTCTCGCCAGTTCTTTCCTTGCGACGGCGCTCGCCACGTTTATCATCTTTCTCCGGAACCTGACCCCGCTGGTGGAATTACTGGTTCGTTCCGGGGACGCGATGGTCTTCCTGAAGCTCTGCACCTACGCGCTGCCGCCGGTGCTCCTGCTGAGTATCCCGTTCGGCGTTCTGGTCGGCATCCTGTTCGGACTGGGCCGTCTTTCGAGCGACAACGAGATCATTGCAATGCGCTCGGGCGGCGTCTCGTCACGCGTCGTGGCTCCGCCGGTCCTGGTCTTCGCGACGCTGGCGATGCTGGTTTCGGGCGCGTGCGCGGTGTGGATCAATCCGCTGGCGATTCGCGCCGAGTACAAGCTGCTGAATAAAGTCGGCGCTTCGCAGTTGACGGCGGATGTGGTTCCGCAGGTCTTTCAGGAGCAGTTCACGAACGACAACACGGTGCTTTACGTCGATGACGTGAAGACCGGAACAGGACCCGTGGTGTGGCGCGGCGTGTTCATCGCCGATATTACGCCCCCAGCCGAGCGGAAGACGGGGTTAAAAGACCAGCCGATCGGGCCCAAGATCACGATTGCGCAGGAGGCGGTCGCGGTTCCGGATCCCGCGAATAACCGGCTCCAGCTCACGATGACGAACGGGAGCACGCACGAAGCTCCGTATCATTCGAAGTTTCCGTACGGCACGACGGTCCTGACGCAGAATACGCAGCAGGAGAAGAAAGCGAAGGCGTATCGCGACATGCTCACGACGGAGTTGTGGGCATTCATCAAGGCTCATCCGCGCAATTCGCAGGAGAGCGTGGATGCGCGCATCGAACTGCACTTCCGGTTCGCGTTTCCGTTCGCGGCGATGATGCTGGCGCTGGTGGGGATCCCGCTGGGCGCGTCGTCGCGGAAGGGCGGCCGGTCCGCGGGGTATGTGTGGGGAATCTTCCTGGCTTTCTTCTGCTATTACCTCGGGTACATCACGCTGACGAGCCTGGCGCGCTCGCGGTCGATGTCACCAGAACTCGCGTCATGGCTTCCGAATGCGGTGTTCGGCATCGCGGGGATCATTCTCATCAGCCGCATGGAACTGCCCGGAGACCGCGACCCGATCGGGTCGGTGCGGCAGGCGTTCGTGAACTGGTTTACGGGGATGTGGAGGCGGCTGGCGCAAAGCAGGCAGACGGCGGCTGCTTCAGGCGGCGGAGTGCGGATTGTTCTGTTCCAGTTGATGGACAGCTACGTCCTCTCGAACTTCCTGTTCTATTTCGTGCTGTGGCTGGCGGCCTTTGTGACGATGACGCAGGTCTTCAACTTCTTCGACCTGCTCGGGGACGTGGTGAAGAACCACATACCGATGTCGCGGGTCGCGACCTACCATCTGTTTCTCACGCCGCTCCTGATTTACGACACGCTGCCGGTAGCCGTGCTGCTCGCGGTGCTGGCGACATTCGGGGTGATGACGAAGAACAACGAGGTCACGGCGTTCAAGGCGTGCGGCATCAGCGTACGGCGGCTCGGAATGCCGGTGCTTCTGATGAGCGGCGTGTTGAGCGCGGCTCTGTTCGCATCCGATTACTCGTGGATTCCCCGCGCAAACCAGATCCAGGACGAGATTCACAACGAGATCAAGGGCCGGCCGGTCCAGACATATCTGCATCCGGAGCGCAAGTGGGTGATTCACAATTACCGGATCTTCTACTACCGGGGGTATGACGCGGCCGAACGTATGATGATCGAGCCGTATGTGTTCGAGATCGAGCCGAAGTCGTTCCGCCTGATCCGGGAGATCAACGCCAACCGGGCGCGCTGGCAGCCCAATATCCGGCAGTGGGTCTGGGAGCAGGGAACGGCGCGCGACATCTGCGGCGTGGACGAGTGCAAACACAACGACTTTACGGTGACTACATTTCCGGAGATCACCGAAGTCCCGGATGATTTTCGAATCGCCGTAAAGCAAAGCCAGCAGATGAACTACGACGAACTGGCGCAGTATCTAAGATATCTGCAGGAGCGGGGCTTCGATTCGATCAAACTGCGCGTGCAGTACTACAAAAAGTTCGCCGCGCCCATGTTTGCGCTGATCATGGCGCTGATTTCGGTGCCGTTCGGGTTTCTCGTGGGGAATCGCGGGGCGATGGCCGGTATCGGCATCGGCGTCGGCATGGCGATGGCTTACCTTGGGGTGAACCTGCTGTTCGAGCAGATGGGGAACGTGAATTATCTACCCCCAGCGGTTGCGGCGTGGTCGCCCGATGCGCTCTTCTCGCTGGGCGGGGTATACCTGATGCTCCGGATGCGAAGTTGAGCGTCCGGCGGCTATAATGACGCAAGGGGCCGGACCTCGCTCACATGCTCGATATCAGGAAAAAACTCGAAGACGAAATCACCGCGCTCGAATACGAACTCCGCAACGAATTGCCCAAGGAGATTCTGAAGGCGCGCGCACATGGCGATCTGAGCGAGAACGCCGAATATCATGCCGCGAAGGAGCGCCAGGGGTTTGTTAACGCTCGTCTCGGCCAGTTGAAGAAGCGCGCCGCCGAGTTGTCGATGATCGACCTGACGAAGATCCCGCACGACAGGGTGGGGCTTGGGTCGCGCGTGGTCGTGCTCGATGTGAAGAAGAGCGAGGAGATCACCTACCATCTCGTCACGAGCGAAGAAGCGGACGCGCCGAGCGGCAAGATCTCCACGGCATCGCCGATCGGAAAAGCGCTGATCGGCAAGGAAGTGGGCGACACTGTTAAGTTGCAGGCTCCGGGTGGTTCCAAGGAACTCGAAATTCTCGAGTTGCAGACCATCCATGAGCTTGCGAAGTAGTCTGACATGACGGCTTCTCGCGGCATCGGCCTTTTTTTCGGAAAGATTATCCGCGCTATCGTCAGCGCTCTGGCCCTGTCGCGAGTCCATCCCAACGTTCTCACGTTCTTCGGGCTGGTTATCAACATCTGGGCGGCGTTCCTGTTCGCTGCGGGTAATTTCCGCTGGGGCGGAGTGGTGGTCATCGGCGCGGGGCTGTTCGACATGGTCGATGGACGCGTGGCGCGGGAGACGAATCGAGTGACGCGCTTCGGCGGATTCTTCGATTCGGTGCTCGATCGTTATTCGGATCTCGGCGTCCTGGTCGGCCTGCTGGTTTACTACGCCTCGATCAATCGCAACTTCTATGTGGTGCTGACGGCGATCGTGATGACCGGAAGCGTAATGGTGAGCTACACGCGCGCGCGCGCCGAGAATACGATTCCGCGGTGCAAGGTCGGGTTTCTGGAACGGCCCGAGCGCGTTGTGCTGATTATCGTGGGCGCGCTGTTCAACCGTATGGCGCAGGTCCTCTGGGTGATGGCGGTTCTTTCAAATATCACGGTGATCAGCCGGATGATTTACACGTGGCAGGAGACGAAGCGGCTGGAAGATGCGCAACTGCGCGCCGCGACGGAACCCTCGCCCGCCACGCAACGCATCAGCCGGAACTGACGCGTGCCCGGTCCGGGGCCGCGTGTGTTAGTTCTGGATCTTGCGCCCCACTCTTACCTTTGACAATCAATGTGCGTTCTGCCGGATCTGGGTAGAGTTCTGGCGCAGCCTTACCGGCGATCGCGTTGAGTATGTGGCAGCGGAAGCACCGATCGATGCGGTCCGCTACACGACCAGCGACAGCGAATACAGAGGCGCCGGGGCCGTCGCGCATCTGCTGAGCGGGGTCTCCGGCTATGAATGGATGTTGCGGCTGTACGGAATTTTTCCCGGCCTGGCGGAGTTCCTTTACCGCCTGGTCGCGCGGCGCCGCAACGCGGCGTATTGGCTGACCCGGGCTTTATGGGGAGAACGGGTGGAGAGGCCGACGTATTACGCGGCGACGTCGATTTTCTCCCGTGTGTTCGCTTTCCTTTGCCTGATCGCATTTGCATCGTTCGGAATGCAGGTGCGCGGGCTGATCGGATCGAGCGGCATCCTGCCGATCAGCATGTATCTGCGGATCGCGACGACGCAGTTCGGCTCGTCGGCGGTCTGGCGCGTGCCGACGATCTTCTGGTGGGCGCACAGCGATTTCGCCCTGCTTTCGATTACGTGGGGAGGCGTCGCTCTGGCGGCCATCGCGACGATCGCGCGAGCCCACAGCAAATGGCAGAAGATCATCTTCGCCATTCTGTTTGTTTACTATCTCTCGATTGTCAGCGCGGGGCAGATATTCATGTCGTATCAGTGGGACCTGCTGCTGGTGGAGACGGCGTTCCTCGCGATTTTCCTTCGTCCGGCGCTCCCGCGCGTCTGGCTGTTTCAGTGGCTGCTGTTCCGGCTGATGTTCGAGTCGGGCATGGTGAAGCTTCTGAGCCACGACCCCTCGTGGCGGAATCTGACGGCGCTCTCATTCCACTACGAGACACAGCCGCTGCCGACGGTATTTGCCTGGTACGTGAGGCAGGCTCCGCTGTGGTTTCATCAGGCTTCGACGGCGATGGTCTTCGTGATCGAACTCGTGCTTCCGTTTCTGATTTTCGGTCCGCGACGGATGAAACAGGTTGCCGCGTTCGGGTTCATCGCGCTGCAGTTGCTGATTCTGATTACCGGTAATTACACTTACTTCAACCTGCTGGCGATCGCGTTGTGCCTGTTCCTGTTCGACGACGCGTATTTTGCCGGGCGGAAGAAGCCGATCGCGGTGACGCCGGCGATACCCAACCGGTTTGTGTCGGCCGCGCTGGTGT
>DASZUZ010000371.1:0-6412 GCA_035547415.1 Bryobacteraceae bacterium
CGCGCGGGACCGGAAGCAGGAAGCGCTCCGTCTGCTCGAAAAGGCCGGATCGGGCGATCCGGAAATGCTGCTGAGCCGGGCAAACATACTGAGCGAGATGAATCGCGCGGACGAAGCGGATCGGGTACTGCGCGAAATCGAAGCGAAGTGGCCGGAGTGGGATCGCGCCTGGGTTGCGCACGGCATCCTGCTCGAGCGATCGCATCCGGCCGAAGCGGCGCGAAAGCTGCGGACTGCGCTGGCGCTCGGGTCACGCGACCCGGCGGCTGCGTGCGCGCTTGCGCGGCTCGCGGGTTCCAGCGCGCAAAGTACGGCCGGCACAGCCGCGTGTTCCGCCCGGCAATAGGGCACCTTCGTAAATGAGGCATCAGTTTTGACCCTGACTAAAGTCGGGTTTTGCGCTATCACGCTGCTTATCTGAGCGATTCGCCCCAAAGTTTTTTAGAAATTGCCGGTCTTTCGCTTGAAGTCAGCCACGCGATTGAATAGCATAGTCCCCAATCAGAACCGATCCTGACCGCTTCGCGGTCCACGTTTGGAGACAAGCAGATGAATCCGCTACTTGAGAGGGCGGCGTATCGCGCCATGATGCGGCGTGCGCCGAGGGTGTTCCGGTACGCGTTTTTATTGACCGTTTTCGTTTGGGCGATGAACGGACAGGATTACCGCGGCCGTATTCAGGGACTCGTCAGAGACAGCAGTGACGCGGTGATCGCGGGCGCTTCCGTCACATTGCGGAATGTCAATACAGGGATTACCGCGGAGCACAAGACAAACGAGAGCGGGCATTATCTCTTCGATCTTGTTGAGCCGGGAAGTTACAGCGTCACCGTGGAAATGCCGGGCTTCAGCCGGTTTATTCAGGAGAATGTCCCGCTCGCCGCGCGGGGCGACATCACGGTGGACGCCAATCTGAAAACCGGCGATGTCAGAGAGGCGGTCACGGTTTCCGCCGAAGCGAGCCAGGTACAGTTCGCGACCAGCAAACTCGAAACGACCGTCGACACGAAAATCGCGCAGGACGTGCCGCAACTCTATCGAAGTCCGTTCGTGCTGGCGACGCTCGATCCCGCCGTACTCAAGGATGACGCCAACGTGGAATACAACCCCTTCAACAGTTGGGGACCCAACCGTCTCAGCATCGGCGGCGGGGCGAATTTCTCGAATGACCTTCAGGTGGACGGAAGCCGCGTGGGCATCAGCGTCAAGACCGGTTATGTTCCGACGCCCGATATGGTTCAGGAAGTCAATGTTTCCCAGAACACGGTGGACGCCGAATTCGGGCACGGCTCCGGCTCGGCGGTTTCGGTGGTCACGAAGAGCGGCACGAACTCTTACCACGGCAGCCTCTACTACTACGGGCGATATCCGTGGGCGGCAGCCGTTTCCGACCGGCAATTCCGGACGCTGAACCTCGACCGTCAGCACATGTTCGGCGGAACCATCGGCAACCCGATTCTCAGGAACAAGCTGTTCAGCTTCTTCTCCTTCGAGGGCTGGGACTGGTACCAGGCGGCCACTCCGTATGTGGCAACCTTGCCGACCGATCTGGAACGTCAGGGCAACTTCACTCAGTCCATCAACGCCGCCGGCGCGCAGAACATCATCTACGATCCCTGGAGCACCCAGACCGCGGCGAATGGTTCCGTCACGCGCACTCCTTTCCCGGGCAACGTCATTCCGTCATCGAGACAGGATCCAATTGCCGCCAAATACATGGGCGCGCTCTGGAAACCGAATGGACCCGGCAGGGGCTATGACCATCTTCAGAACTTCGTCATCCCATTGCCCGTCCATTATCCGTACAAAAATTACGCGGAGCGCGTGGACTATCACGTCAACGACAAGCTGACCGTCACGGGCCGCGTACAGCTCTTCCGCACTCCCGTCGGCGTGACCAACCCCACCGGGTCGCCTTTATTCGTTTCGGACCGCGGCAGCGAGCGGGACGGCGACACGTACTCGGGAACCGCCACGTACACGCTCGGCGCAAACACGATTCTCAGCTTCAGCGGCGATTACCACAAGTTTGTGGACGCGTCCCGCTATGGCCCGCAGCCGGCGGACTGGCTCTTTCCGGCAGTCTGGCCGAACTCCAACTTTTACAAAGCCGTGTATCCGGACTCGAGCATTCCGGTGCTCGCGGCGCGCATTTCGATCAGTGGAGACGGCGGACGGTGGGTGAATATGGGACCCGGCGGCGGCAGCTGGAATCAGCGCCCGAGCGGAAACGGATTCAACGCGAAGATCGCGCAGCAACGCGGCTCGCATTATCTGAAAGCCGGGTTCGAGACGCTGGGCACCCATGCCCCCAGCCTGCTGCAGCAATCGAATCCCGGATTCGGCTTTAACGGAGACATCACGAATTCCACTTACGTGAACCCGAATCAGGCGGTCGCGGGCAATCCGTACGCGTCTTTCCTTCTCGGCGCCATCGTGCCGATCGGAGCGAGCCCGAGCAGTTGGGACAGCAATGAAACGTCCATGCCGAGCCTGATTACTCCGGTCAACTCGTCGCGGTTCTTCGGCGGGTATATCAACGACGACTGGAAAGTCACGAAAGACCTGACTCTGAACCTGGGCCTGCGTTATGAGTACGAACAGCCGTACTCCGAAGAGAAGGACCGGCTGACCGCGCCGCTCGATCTGACAACACCGATTCCCGAACTGCAAAACGTGCAGAGGCCGGCGGCGATGCAGCAGTTCTACAACGGACCGTGGATTCTGAACGGCGCTTTCCAGTTCACGAACAGCAACCACCGGGGCGCATGGAATGCGGACAGCGGCACGTGGTCGCCCCGCATCGGAATGGCATACCGTCTGAATGACAGAACGTCCATCCGGGCCGGATTCGGCCGGTACACGACGCCGTGGAGCATGGACTCGGCGGCATCCGATCAGTTCAGCCCACCCTATACCGGATTCGCCAACTATACGGATGCGCAGCCAGCCGTGCAGGGCGTTCCGCAGATGGTCCTGTCGAATCCGTTTCCCGCATCGTTCCCAATTATTCCCTCGTACGGCAAGTCATATGGCGCTTACACGGGAATTGGCGATAACCTGACATTCTTTACTCCCAACCGGCCTCACCCGTACAGTAACCGTGTCAATGTGTCGTTCCAGCGGCAACTGCCGCAGAGCATCATTCTGGACGTGACTTACTTCCTGAACCGGTCGACCCAGATCAATAACGTGAATTACAACATCAATCAGGTTGACCCGCAGATCGCGCTGCAGTACGGCGCCGCGACGAATGCGACCGTGGCGAATCCGTTCTATCACCTGCCCATTCCGAACCAGTCCCCCGGTCCGTTGTGGAATCAGGCCACCGTCGGAGTGACCGCGCTGGCAAGACCCTATCCGCAGTACGGCAATCTCACGGTCATCGACGGGATCACGGGCGGCGATATGATCTATCACTCACTGCAGATCAAGGTGACGAAATCCTTCAGCAATGGCTACACGCTGCTTGCCGGGTACAACTATCACGTTCAGACCAATCAGACGTTCTATGACAACGTGGACAATTATCTGAAGCACTTTACGTCCGAAGATTCGGGCACGCCGCGGCACCGCATCACAGGCTCCGGGACGTATGAACTACCCTTCGGCAAGGGCCGGCAGTTTCTGAACGGGGCGCCGCGCCTGGTGGATTTCATCATCGGCGGCTGGAATCTCGCGGGAGTGATGACCTGGCATTCGGGCAGCCTGCTGAACTTCCCGGGCGCTCTGGTCAACGGAGATCCGCACATTTCGAATCCCGGACCGGGCCACTGGTTCAACACATCGGTATTCCAGCAACTGCCGGCGTTCACGCGCCGTACGAATCCGTGGTACTACTCGGATATCCGCGGGCCGCAGTTCTTCAATATCGACGGCACTCTGAACAAAGACTTTCCGGTCACGGAGCGGATTCGCTTCCAGTTGCACATGGACGCCTTCAATGCGCTGAACAACATGAACTACAACAACCCCAACATGAACGTCACCAGCAGTCAGTTCGGGCAGTCGACCGAGATCTATCCGCAGGACTTCGGGCGCCGGCTGCAGCTGGGCATGCGGCTCACGTTCTGAATGGAATCGATGGAAGCGGGGCGGCTACCAGAAACCGCCTCGCTACCAATGACGCATTACTGAAGCATCATCAGGGGCGCCGGCGCTTCGAGCGCCCGCCTCACCGTTTCCAGTAACGACTCCGCGGAAAAGGGTTTCTGAATGTAACCGGCCGCGGAGACCGGGGCTCCGGGACCAGGCTCCGCGGCGCCCCTGCAGCCAGACATGTAGAGGACCCTGATCTCGGGACGCGTCCGTCTTACTCGCCGCGCCAGGTTCGTCCCGTTCATGCCGGGCATGATCACGTCCGTGAGAAGCAGGTCGATATCGCCCCTGTGGGATTCCGCAACGGTTAAGGCGTTCTCCGCGTCATGCGCGTCGAGTACGGAATAACCATGCTGAATAAGAGTGTCCCGGATCAGGGAGCGTACGTTCGGGTGATCTTCCACCAGCAGCACCGTCTCGCAGCCGCAAAGTTCGCGGCGGAATCGCGGGTCGTCGCGTTCATCCGGTGAAGCCTCCCCGAAGACTCGCGGCAGAAGAATTCGGAAGCATGAACCCTCACCCGGCTCGCTTTCCACTTCAACGCGCCCACCCATCCGCCGGACAATCGATGAGACACAGTAAAGTCCCAAGCCGGTACCGTGGCCAACTTGCCTGCTTGTAAAGAACGGCTCAAACAGCCGCGCTCTGGTTGCGGCGGTCATGCCGACACCGGTGTCCGAAACCGAAATCCGAACCACCGGACCATGCGGCAACTCCGGCGAGGGGGATCGTCGAGGGCGATCAGGGTTGACGTTTTCCGTCTCGATCCGCAAGGAACCACCGAGCGGCATTGCGTCTCGCGCATTTAACACGAGATTCAACAGAACCTGCTGTAACTGGCCTGCATCCCCGACGACGTTGCCCGTTTGCGGCGCGAGGTGCATCGTCAGTTGCACATCCGGCCCGGCGAGCCGCTGGAGAACATCTTCCGTATCCCGGAGAATTCGGAGAGGACTCAGCACTTCGTTTCGCTGCCGATTGCGACGGCTTAAACTCAGGAGCTGCCCCGTCAGTTCGGAGGCTTTCCTGCCCGCCTCGGCGATGGTGTTCGCATAGAGACGGCCGGGATGTCCTGGACTTAAATCGAGACGGAGCAGGTCGCTGTAGCCATTGATTACCATCAGCAGATTATTGAAGTCATGCGCGACTTCGCCTGCCAGACGACCGGTGGCTTCCATCTTCCGCGCGTGGTGGAGTTGCTCTTCGAGCTGTTTCTGCAGCGTGACATCCGCGATCGTGGCAAGGATCGCTTCGATTCGTCCGTCGGCGGAGCGGATCGGCGCCGTCCATATGCGGACTTCGATCGGGGAGCCGTCTTTTTTTCTCCAGCGCCGCTCCACTCCCGCGAGTCGATCCCCATTGAGGCATTGATCGAGCAGAAGCACGCCGTCATCCGGATTTTCCTCGCCGATGAAAGGAGGCGGCCGCCGAAGCGTCTCTTCTTCCGACCAGCCGAGAACTCTTTCCGCCGCCGCGGTCCACAGAGTCACTCTTCCGTCAATCCCGAGCGCCAGAACGGCCATCGGGACGGACTCAAACAGCGCACTGAGGATACGGGCGGCAGTACCGGCTTCGCAGCTGGCGCTATTCACGCCGACCACGCTCACCGGCGTCAAGTGCCTTTGTTACCTGCTTCATTGGTATTTCAGACGGACTTACGGAATCGCCATTTGCTGGCGAAGCTTCGAAAAAGATTCTACGCGCCGCCGACGCCAATAAGAATCGGGGTGAACTCGATTCGTTCGCGGGATGTTCGCTCATCGGGCTGTCGTGGTTCGCACTACAACCGATCGCGACGGCCGCGGTTCAACCGACCAGATTGTTGCGGATCGCGAAATTCATCAGTTCCGCGGTGCTCGTGACGCCCAGCTTTTCCAGAAGCCGCGTGCGGTAGGTGCTCACCGTGGTGGGACTCAGATGAAGATCCTCGGCGATCTGGCCGACCGTCTTACCGCCGCCAATCATGCGCAGCACTTCGAACTCACGGCTGGAGAGTTTTTCCTGAGGCGGCCGATCCGAGTCTCTGCCAAGATCCATGACGAGCCTTTCGGCCATCGACTGACTGACATAACGGCCTCCGCTCAGAATCCGCTGAATGGCCTGAATCAACTCGTCCGGGGCGCTCTCCTTCGTCATGTACCCGGAAGCTCCCGCTTTCAGAACGCGCGAGCCGTATTGATCCTCGGCGTGCATACTGAGCACGAGGACAGGCAGCCGCGGCCGCGTTTTCCTGACCTCCGCGAGAATATCCAGCCCGCTCCGTCCCGGCATGGTGATATCCAGCAGCAAAAGGTCCCACTGGTGATCCCTCACG
>DASZUZ010000372.1:0-3910 GCA_035547415.1 Bryobacteraceae bacterium
CGCAACGGAGGGCTACGCCGCCGTGCGATTCACAACTCCGGCCGAAAACCTCGGCGCGCAGCACAGCCTGGAAGATACGTTCGAGAAGGCGTCTCCTGCTTATACGGCAAATGTCGCGCGGGTGAACGGGGCGGCGCTGGCAAGTCTGGCCCTCGCGCCGCCGACGCCGGTGGTGGAGCGAGAGGTGACGACGGGAGTGAACAAGGGGCGGCTGACGCCAATGCTGGCGCGGGGTAAGTCAAAGTACGATGCGGTGCTGCGATGGAAAGATGAGCAGCCGGTCACCGATCTCGCGGGATACGCCGTGGTTGTACGTTCGACCGACGCGCCTTTCTGGGACCATGAGATCTTCGTGGGCAAGGTGAACGAGTACACGCTGCCGGGGCTGAGCATCGACGACGTTGTACTGGGCATCAAGGCGATCGACAAAGACGGGAACGAGAGTCTTGTCGCGCCTTATGTGGCCGCGCCATACCGGATCCGTCCCATCGAATTACAGGAAGAAAAGAAGTAACCGGAGCCGCTTCAGACTCCGGCCTGTTTTCGCGGGTCGAGCAGTTCGGCAATCGTTTCCGTGGATAAACCGCTCTTTTCCGTTGCGACCTCGCGCACCGTGCGGCCGGAGGCAAAAGCTTCTTTCACGAGTTCCGCCGCGCGCTCATATCCGAGTTCCGGCGCCAGAGCGGTTCCCATCGCAAGCGACCGTTCGACGAAGCCCTCAGCGCGTTCGACATCCGCTTCGATGCCCGCTATGAGCCGTTGGGCGAAGTTCCGCGTTGACGTAGCCAGCAATTCGATCGACTGCAGAAGATCCCACGCCATGACAGGCATCATGACGTTCAGCTCAAAGTTCCCGGCCGCGCCGCACCAGGCGATCGTCGCGTCATAGCCGATCACCTGCGCGCAAACCATCAATACGCTCTCGGCAATCACGGGATTCACCTTCCCCGGCATAATGCTCGATCCCGGCTGAACCGCCGGGATCTTCAATTCGCCGATGCCGCAACGTGGTCCGGAGCCGAGCCATCGCACGTCGTTCGCAATTTTGGTCAGCCCGACTGCCCAGGCGCGGAGCGCGCCGCTCAGGAAGACGATTGCGTCTTTCGATGCCTGCGCTTCGAAATGGTTCTCTGCCTCCACGAACGGAAGTCCCGTGCTCCGGGCGATCTCGGCGATCGTTTCGGCCGCGAAATGGCGCGGCGCGTTCAGTCCCGTTCCCACCGCCGTACCGCCGAGCGGAAGCTGGTAGATACCCGGCAGAGTGGCCGAGATTCGCGCGATCGCGCACCGGACCTGATGCGCCCAGGCTCCGAATTCCTGGCCGAGTCGCATCGGAACAGCGTCCTGCAGGTGTGTGCGGCCGATTTTCATGACCGGGTCGAATTCGCGCGCCTTATGGCTGAGTTCGCCGCAAAGCGCATTCATAGCCGGGAAGAGATGGTGTGTGACCATCTCCGCCGCGGCAATGTGGATCGCGGACGGGAACACATCGTTGCTCGACTGGCCCCGGTTTACTTCGTCGTTGGGATGCGCGCCGGCCAGATGGCCGATCACTTCGTTGGCGTTCATGTTGGTCGAGGTGCCGCTTCCCGTCTGAAAGACATCAACCACAAACTGATCGTCATAGCGGCCCTGTGCGACGTCACCGGCGGCCTTGTGGATCGATTCGGCCTTCGCCGCGTCGATCCAGCCGTGCGCGCCATTCACCTTCGCCGCCGCTGCTTTGATCAGTCCCAGGGCCCGGATGAAGGAGCGGTCGAAGCGAAGGCGGCTGATCGGGAAATTCTGCACGGCGCGAGCCGTCTGCGCGCCATACAATGCGTCCTGGGGTACGGGCATTTCGCCCATCGTGTCCCGTTCCGTCCTCATATTGTCCATGCGCGTGCTTTCCTGTAAGAGAGCCCATGCACGCCAATCGCCTGATCGACGAAAAAAGCCCGTATCTGCAGCAGCACGCCCACAATCCCGTGGATTGGTATCCGTGGGGCGAAGAAGCTTTCGAAAAAGCGCGACGCGAAGACAAGCCGATCTTTCTGTCCATCGGTTATTCCACGTGTCACTGGTGCCATGTCATGGAGCGGGAGTCGTTTGAGAACGATGCGATCGCCGAACTGATGAACCGGTGGTTTATTTCCGTGAAGGTGGATCGCGAGGAGCGCCCCGATATCGATCGCATTTACATGACGTACGTGCAGGCGACCACCGGGGGCGGCGGGTGGCCGATGTCGGTATGGCTTACGCCCGATCTCAAGCCCTTTGTGGGCGGAACGTACTTCCCGCCGGACAATCGCTATGGACGCGCGGGCTTTCCGCTGGTTCTCGAGCGCGTGGCGGAAGCATGGCGGAACGATCGCGCCCGCATCCTGGAATCGAGCGCGAACGTGATGGAACAGTTGCGTCAGCAAGCCGCGGCTTCGAATGCCGGACAGGGCCATATTGATCCATCCGTGATGGACAGCGCGTTTCTGCAGCTTCGCCGATCCTTCGATTCGACCCGCGGCGGTTTTGGCGGCGCGCCGAAGTTCCCCCGGCCTTCCGTTCACAACTTTTTGCTCCGCTACTGGAAGCGCACTGGCGATGACGAAGCGTTGGACATGGTCGCCACCACACTGATCGCGATGCACAAGGGCGGCATGAACGATCAGTTGGGCGGAGGATTTCATCGCTATTCGGTGGACGAGTACTGGTTCGTGCCGCATTTCGAGAAGATGCTTTACGATCAGGCGCAGCTGGTGACCTCATATCTTGAGGCTTTTCAGATTACCGGCAACGATGCGTTCGAAATGGCGGCGCGCCGAACACTGGATTATGTTCTGCGCGATATGACGGCTCCCGAGGGCGGCTTCTGGTCGGCGGAGGATGCCGACAGCGCGGTGGATCCGGAGAAGCCACGCGAGAAGAGCGAAGGTTTTTTCTACATCTGGTCGTGGAGTGAAGTTCAGGAACTGCTGGGGGAGGAGCGCGCGGACTGGTTCGCGTTTCGGTATGGGATGGAGCCCGGCGGCAACGTTCGCAACGATCCGCATCATGAGTTTGCCGGGCGCAACATTCTCTTTCAGGCCCATACGATCGAAGAAACGGCTCGTCATTTCGACTGCAATATCGAGGCGGTTGCGACCGCGCTTGCGGAATCTGAGCGCCGGTTGCTCGAAGCGCGCGGGAAGCGCTTGCGGCCGCATCTGGACGACAAGATACTGACGGCGTGGAACGGCCTGATGATCTCCTCGTTCACGAAAGCCGGCGCGATTCTGGACGCGCCCGTATACACCCAGGCTGCTCGTCGGGCGGCGGATTTCGTCCTTTCATCGCTCCGCGGACCGGACGGCGCGCTGTTACGGCGTTACCGCTCCGGAGATGCGGGGATTGCAGGAATGCTCGACGATTACGCGTTTTTCGTTCAGGCGCTGCTGGATTTGTACGAAGTGACGGCGGAGTTTCGGTATCTGCGGCAGGCGATTGAGCTGACGGAACGGCAGCATGCTCTTTTCGAAGATGCCGCCGGTGGATTTTTCGCCTCGGCTCAGCCGGATGCGGCAAGCCTCATGCGGATCAAAGACGATTATGATGGCGCGGAGCCTTCGGGCAACTCCGTTACGTTGATGAACTTGTTGCGGCTTCATCGCATGACCGGACGAGCCGAGTTCGAAGAGTCGGCGCGGAAGCTGATCGGAGCGTTCGAAGACAGGTTGTCCAGCGCTCCCTATGGAATGCCCCAGATGCTGGCGGCGTGCGAATACGATTTCGCTCCTCAGCGAGAGGTCGTCGTCGCCGGACCGCTGGAAAGTGAAATGGATCGCCTGCTGTGGCGGCGCTTCGATCCGAACCGCATCGTTCTGCATGCCGGACCGGAGATTGCGCAGTATCAGCCTGCGACCGTAGAGATGCGTGGTCCCGCCGTCTATATCTGCGA
>DASZUZ010000373.1:0-4088 GCA_035547415.1 Bryobacteraceae bacterium
CAGTAACCCGGCCCCCGCCAGCAGCACCAGCGAAAACGCAACTTCGGAAATTACCAGCAGACCGCGCAGCCGGTGTCGCCCCGTATACAGACCGCCCCCGCCGTGACCGCTGCGCCCTCCCGCCTTCAGCGAACTGTTGACATCCACCTTCAGCGCGCGCCATGCCGGCGCGGCGCCGAACAATACGCCGGTAACTACGGAAATCCCGAATGTGAAGGCCAGAACCGTTCCGTTGATCCCGATCTCGTCGAGCCTCGGAATATTGCCCGGATTGATCGTGCGCGCCAGATACAGACCGCACTCGGCGATGGCGAGACCGGCGGCGCCGCCCAGAATCCCCAGCAAAATGCTCTCGGTGAGTAACTGGCGCGCCAGACGTCGCCACCCCGCGCCCAGCGCCATGCGGATCGCGAGCTCCTTCTCCCGTCCGGCGGCGCGCGTGAGCAGGAGATTCGCCACGTTCGCGCACGCAATCAGCAGCACCAGCCCCACGGAGCCCAGCAGCACCAGAAGAACCCGCCGGACGTCACCCACCACTTCGTCCTGCAGGCTGACGACATGCATGCCGAACGTGCTGTCGCGCTTGTCCTTCCGGCGGATTCGGGCGGCGATTCCGTCAATGTCCGCCTGGGCCTGCGGAACCGAAACGCCGGGTTTCAGCTTCACGAGGATGTTGTAGTTCTCGTCGCCCCGGCGCTGCGCCGCGTCCGCCCCCAGAGGCAAGGGAAGGAAGACGTCCACTTTGTCCATCGGCCCTTCCGACGGCATCGTTTCCGCGTTCAGCATGAATTCCGGCCGGAGCACGCCAGCGACGGTGAACGAATTGCCGTTGAGAAGGATCCGGGTCCCCACGATTCCCGGGTTGGAACTGAACAACCGCCGCCAGGAGAGATAGCTGAGAATCGCCACGGGCGGCCTTCCCGGCCGGTCCTCGTCGGCGAGAAGCAGCCTCCCGAGCAGGGGTTTCGCGCCCAGCATCCGCAGCAGAGCGGACTGGCCTCGCATCCCGGAGATCAGTTCCGGCCGTTCGCGGCCCGTGAGCGTGAAAGTCCGGCTTTGGGCGAGAGCCATCTCCGCGAACGAATGGTTTTCATTGCGGATGTCGATGTACTGTCCGGGCGATGGCCAGTCGCGGAAAATCCCGATCCCCGGCGAATGGAGCCACACGGCTGCCAGACGGTTCGACTCGGGGTAGGGAAGAGGACGCAGCAGAAGCGCATCGATCACGCTGAAAACCGCGGTGTTCGCGCCGATCCCGATGGCGATCGAAAGAACGATCACCAGCGTCAGGCCCGTGTTCTTGCGAAGCGTCCGCAGGGCATAGCGAAAGTCCTGCGTCATGGCGTGAAGCATCGTGCCTCCTCAGCGTCAGGCCCTTAGTATTGCAGTTTTGCCGTCTACTCGCCGGTCGCTGGATGGGACCCCGGATTTAGCCGTGCCTCTTGTCTTTGTCGGCCGTGGCCGTCGCTCCCAGACTCCCGGCGATCTTCGTGGCCTCTTCGATGGCGCGCGCCAGCACGGACCGTATCTTGCCGTCCTCCAGCATCAGCAGACCGCCGATCGTGCAACCCGCCGGTGTGGTGACGTCGTCACGCAGAGCCGCCGGGTGCCGGCCTGTAATCTGCACCATCTTCGCCGCGCCAACCGCCGTCTGCGCGACGAGCCTCAATGCCAGTTCCCGCGGCAGACCCACCCGGACGCCGGCGTCCGCGAAGGCTTCCATGAACAGATACTGATACGCCGGCCCGCTGCCGCTGAGCGCCGTGATGGCGTTGAAATAGCTCTCGTCGGCGGGGAAGCACTTGCCCACGGCTTCGAAAACCCGCTGTGCTCTCGCCATGTGATCGGCCGAAGCGGAAGTGCCCGGGCAGATCACCGTGATGCCTTCGCGAACCACGCACGGTGTGTTCGGCATGGCGCGAATCCAGGGATTCGCCGTGCCCAGCGCCTTTTCCAGTTGCGCAATGCTCGAGCCCGCGAGGATGGAAATCAGCAGCGTGTCCGCCCGAAGACCCGCGCCCGCCAGGGTGGCGGCGACCGAGGCAATCTGCCGTGGTTTCACGCAAACCAGAATCATGCCGGACGTCGCGACCCGTTTCGCCCAATCCTTCTCCACGGGAATCCCGAGTTCTTCTGAGGCGGCGTCGCACGTGTTCTGCGTCCTGGACGCCGCCCACGCCTGCTCGCGGGAGATCGCGCCGCTGTCGAACAAGCCGTGCAGCAGCGTTCGGCCCATCACGCCTGCTCCGATCACGCCAAGAGTCTGACCGGGGCCGATAAGCGCCGGTGGTTTCGGGTCCATGCGGTCATTTTCTCAATCCACCGATGGAGCCCTGTTTCCGCGCGAGAGTCAGTAGACCGGACGGATCGTGGGCGGCGCCTGTGCAGGGGCCGGAATGGATGCGTTTTCCAGCGATACGCAACGGTTCCGTCCGCCGGCTTTGGCCTGATAGAGCGCCCTGTCCGCCAGTCCAACGAGGGTTTGTGCGGACAACCCTTCGCCCGTTTCTGTTTTGTGTGGGTAACAGGTAGCAACGCCGACGCTGACGGATAGGTAGGGTTGCCCGTTGTCGCCGGCGTTCGGAATCGCGAGATTCGTCACCGCCGCGCGCATTGATTCCGCGACAGCGCGCGCTTCATTCGCGTCAGTCTCCGGAAGAATCGCCGCAAACTCCTCGCCGCCGTATCGCGCGACGCAACCGGCGGGCGCTTTCACAACCGAGCGGAGAGCGCTTGCGACCCGCGCCAGACACTCGTCCCCATAGAGGTGGCCGTGCTGATCGTTCAGGGCTTTGAAGAAGTCGATATCGATCAGCAGCAGTGACAAAGCCGTCCGCGACCGCGCAGCCCCGTCAAACTCGGATTGCAGAACAAGATCGAATTCTCTGCGGTTGGCCGCTCCAGTCAGCGGATCCTCGCACGACAGGCGCCGGAGGGTTTCGTTTGCCTCCAGCAATTCCCGGGTGCGCCCCCTGACCTGCCGCCTCAGGATCGTAATCCACCCGCCCGACAACAGAAGCACTCCCGCCATCAGTCCGAGGCCCCACATCGCCCGTCTCACGTCCCACCATGGTGGACTCGCCGTGACCTGAATATCGTCGCCGCTTCGCAGCAGCAGATGAAAGGACTGGCCGCGATGGTAGGGATCATACGTCACCAGACAAACGCCGGTGAGCCGAAGCTGATCGCCATTCCCAAGCCGGCCGATGGCAGACTTCGCGGAATCGGGTACCGTGGCGGCGAACTGTTGTTTCCCTGACTGGAGAATGAGAACGTATCCATTCGGATTGCGGGAAACCTGCATCAATGTGCCTTCCGTCCGGATCAGCTTCATATCGAAGCGCGTTGCCGCGGCATGCCCCACGCCGGAGGGATCGGTGAAATTCTCTTCCGGCAGAATCGCGTCCGCTGTCACGGAAACGGCCGCCGGAGAACTGCCTGACGATACCTTGCGACAGAGTGCATCCTGTATGCCGGGACGGCTGAAGACCGGACCCGGGAAGCCGACGAAGTCCGCTACATCGCCGGGCCGAAGATTGCAGGGAGACTGCTCCTGCACCGCGAGACTTGCCTGGCCGTCCGTCACATAAAAGACGCCTGGTGATGTTGCGGCGACCGTGGCCCGTACACGGATCCGGCGCTCGAAATCCGCTGCGGGGCGAAACCGCCCGACGCTCGTGGCATCGGTGAGCGGCGTATCGAAGGGATTCCTTGGCGCCGCTTGTTCGATATGTATGTACTCAGCGCCTGGCACGAACATCCGGACTCCCACCGCCTGGCGCTGCTCATTACGAATCGGTGCGACGACTCCCGTAACCACGACGATCGAATCCACCAGTGTTTCTTTCCAGTCGCCGCGGTAGCGAGGGGTGATTGCCACGAAATTCCCGCCGGCGGCCGCGACGTTCAGAAAAAGCCGGCCGCCCTTAATTTCGCCGGACCGCACGATTCCACGGAGTTCCGTCCATTGACCATCCTCGCGGGTCGCAAGATATTGATCGAATATGGGTCGCTTCGGCTGGGGCAGGGTACCGGCGCTGATCACCCTGACCCTCGGTTCCCCCAGGCAGGGCGAAAAGTCACCAGCC
>DASZUZ010000374.1:0-4246 GCA_035547415.1 Bryobacteraceae bacterium
GATGACGGTCATCCAGTCGGCGACGAGCCGGCGCGGATCGGCGCTGAAATTGACAGGTTCCTGTTTCGATTCCTCCGTTCCATGCAGAAAGACAGCCGCCACTCCCTGAGGGGAAGGGCGCAGTTCCAGCCGGTGGCCGCGAGCCTCCATCCGCAGCGTGCTTCCGATCCATGCCAGGTTCACTTTGGTTCGGCGCTCGAAACCAGCCCGAGTCATCTGCTGCATCAGCGTTTGTGTCCACGGATCGCGTTTCAGCCGGTCGGCCCACGGAGCGGCTGCTTTTGCCTGAGTCTGGTCCGCTTCCCTCTTGCGGGCATCCCCCATCCCTTCCTGCTCACGCGATTCCAGCGCTTTGAGATTGTTTTCGAGGCTGTCGAGAAAACTCATCCTTAACAGTGTCGCCTGTCTGTCCGTTTCCCCGGCGGGGAAGGCTGGGGCAATCGGAATTTCTTCAGGTTATTGAAAGACGCCAGGGAGGCAGCCGGAATGAAACAGATTTAATTGTTTGTGATTTTATTAACAAAATTTACTGGCACAACGGCCTGTATGTATATATGTTTCCGCCGCATTTAGTGAAATATATTCCGGTCTACCGATATACTCGATAATTGCCAATCGCGAGACATCCGGGGCGCTTCGGAAAGCAGTGCACCTTTCGATTCGTTATCGGGATCCTTGTTTTCGGGCCTGCGGTTTTTGCCCAGACAGCCGCCCCGGCCGATCAGTCAGCTCTCATCCAGCGTTTGATGGACCGGATTGACCAGTTGGAGAAGCGCGTGAGCGAACTGGAGTCCGAAAAAGCGGGCCGTTCCGCCACCGCTGCTGCTCCCGTTGCATCGCAGACGCCGGCGCCTGTCCCCGTTCCGGAAACAAAGGCGATGGCCGCTCCCGCCACCCCCATGCCGGGGATGGACCACCCGGAACACAACCTGTCGGCGCCGGTCATGGAGGGAGCCACTTATCCTTCTCTGCACCTGGTCGGGTTCAGCGACCTCAACTTTGCGGCGACGGACCGCAAAGGCGATCGCAGCGGCTTTAACGAAGGGCAGTTCATCCTGCACTTCACTTCCGCGCTCTCCTCGCGCGTGAACTTCTTCGCGGAACTCAGCGTGACGGCGCGTAGTGACGCCGGACTCGGCAAGCCTCCCGCGCCCGGATTCAACTTTGAAGTGGAACGCAGCATCATCCGCTTCGAAGAAAACGATCACCTCAAGGTTTCCTTCGGCCGGTATCACACGCCGATCAACTACTGGAACACCCAGTTTCACCACGGTTCCTGGCTGCAGACGACTATTTCGCGGCCGGAGATGGTCCAGTTCGGCGGCAGTTTCATCCCGGTTCACTTTGTGGGCGCTCTTGCGGAAGGCAGTTTCCCGCTGGGCGGCCTGAATCTGAATTACAATGCGGGCGTCGGCAACGGCCGGGGCCAGACCATCAATCGAGGCGGCGATTTCGGGGACATCAACAACAACCGCGCCTGGCTGCTGAACCTGTTCTCACAGCCGGATCATCCTTACGGGCTGCAGGTTGGCGCATCTCTCTATCGCGACAAGATCGATCCGCTGTTCGGGTTGCCGTCGCGCGAGTGGATTGAATCCGCCCACATTGTCTGGCAAAAGGAGAACCCCGAATTCATCGCGGAGTTCTCGAACGTGACGCACACACCGATCGGCTCTCCGCGGCAGTTCAACAGCCAG
Source organism: Bryobacteraceae bacterium (assembly GCA_035547415.1). Classification (GTDB taxonomy): domain Bacteria; phylum Acidobacteriota; class Terriglobia; order Bryobacterales; family Bryobacteraceae; genus BOG-234. The sequence goes on from DASZUZ010000374.1 coordinate 1,698, forward strand.
GCATGGTATGTGCAGACCGCTTACCGCCTGCCCTTCGGAGAACGGCTCTGGAAACCCTATTACCGGTTCGAATACATCCACATCCCGCGCGGCGATACGATCTTCGCGCTCGTTCCGGATCTGGCCGGCTCTACCGTGGGAGTTCGTTACGACATCACGAACTTCGCGGCCCTCAAGCTGGAATATCGGAATCAGCGCCGCCTGGGCATACCGAACATCAATGGCGTCTTTGCGCAGACCAGTTTCACCTTTTAACGTGACACTCCTGAAAAAAATTCTTCTCGTCCTCGTGCTTGGCGCCGCCGGTTGCGCCGCCGCGCCCGCCACAGACATCGCGATCGTCGTGCGGCCCGATGTCCCGATCGATAACCTCAGTTTCGCCGACGTGCGCAAGTTGTTCCTGGGCGAGCGCCAGTTCTGGCCGAAAAATCTTCGCGTCACTCTGCTGATCCGCGCTCCGGTAGCGCGCGAGCGCGAAATCGTTCTGCGGACCATCTACCAGATGAGCGAGGCGCAATTCAGGCAATACTGGATCTCGAAGGTCTTTCGCGCGGAAATGTCGGCCGGTCCGAAAATCGTATATTCAAGCGAGATGGCGACGGAACTCGTTTCGGCCATTCCCGGGGCAGTCACATTTATGGAAGCCACGAAGGTCCCCCGGGATCTCAAAACGCTGAAGATCGACGGGCGTCTGCCCGGCGACAAAGGATACGCGTTACGGTAAAGCCGCGCAGGTTATCGTTCCACTGGTTCCGCCAGGGGCGCGCGCTGACCATCCGCGGCAGGCTTGCCCTCTCTTTTCTCGTTATCCTCGGCCTGTTTGCGCTGAACCTGGCCGTCTACTTCATCAGCAACATGAAACGCAAGGCGACCGTGGAAGCTTTGCGTCGCGCGATCTCCAGCCAGATCCTGATTGCGGATATCAACCAGCGGCTCAACGATACGCAGAAGCAGATTGCGCTGCTGGATCAGACCGTCACGGATTCCGGCGTGGGCGCCGCTCCCGACGAGATCGCCGGTTTCAAATCGCAAATGGATGTGGTGCGCGAAAAGATCCGCGAGTTGAGCGCTCTCTCGGACCCGGAACTGCGCCGGCGCGTCGAACGATTCGGCAAAGACTATGAGGCGGTGAGCGCTTCATGGATGATCTTCTATGAAAACTTCGGTGTCCACTATGCCACGGCCATCACGGAACTGGCGCTTCGCGGGGACCCCCTGAGCCAGCGGTTGCTCCAGCAGACCGTCCCGGGAATTCTCGACGCCGAGAAGCAGCGGGTCGACACGGCAAGCGCGACCTTCTATCTCGTCAGCGAATGGGCCGATCGTCTGACCGCGATCATTTTTCTGATTTCCGGCATGGCTGCGGTCGTGATCGCCGTGCGGCTGTCGAGGCATCTGGACCGCGGCCTGAGCGATCTGAAAAAAGGAGCCGACCTGATCGGGAGCGGCGCCCTCGATCATCACATCCATGTCCGGTCCAACGATGAACTCGGCGACCTTGCCGCCACGTTCAACGAAATGAGCGCTCAACTGAAGACCGCTCACACCAGTCTGACGCAGGCGAATGACGAATTGGCCACTCGCCACAAAGAAGTGGAACGCCAGAGGGAAGTCTCCGATTCGCTGCTCCTCAACATTCTGCCTTCGCAGGTGGCCGACGAGTTGCGAGAGAAAGGTTCCGTCGACCCGAAGTACTTCGAGGACGTCACCATCCTGTTCACCGATTTCGTCGGCTTCAGCAACTCGACGCGCAGCCTGTCCGCGGAAGACCTCGTGTATCTGTTGCACGATTACTTCACCGCCTTCGATAACATCGCCATGCGCTACGGACTCGAAAAGCTGAAGACGATCGGCGACAGTTACATGTGCGTCGGCGGCATGCCGGTGCGCAGTCCTTCTCACCCGGTCGATACCGTGCTGGCGGCGTTCGAGATGATCGACGTCGTCCGGGAACGCGCGCAACGCAGTCCCTCGTGGGGCGTGCGGATCGGCATTCATACGGGACCCGTCATCGCGGGAGTCGTGGGGATCAGGAAGTTTGCGTTCGACGTCTGGGGAGAGTCCGTCAATCTTGGGTCCCGAATGGAATCGAGCGGCGCGGAAAACTGCATCAACATTTCGGAACGAACCCACTCCCGCGTCAAGGACTTCTTCATCTGTGAATCGCGTGGCCACGTAATGACGAAAGACAAGCTCGAGCACGAGATGTTTTTCGTCCGCGGCGTTCTCCCGTCACTGCTGGACGAGGAGAAGAGGACGCCGCCGTCACCATTCGCTCGCCGCTACGGCATCTACTTTCAAAAACAGCCTCCCGCATTCCCGGCCTGTCTGCTGCGCGGAAATCTGGAGCGGCGAGACGCCCCGTCCAATATCCCAAACCTTATAAACGATCCGAAGTCTTCGCGCGTCAATACCTTGTGACCCGTTTCATGGTGTGGTGCGCCCTCGCGGCAGTACCCGCCTTCGCCGCCGATGCCGGACTCGACACCCTTCTGAAGAAGGTGGAGAACCGCTACAATCACGCGCAGTCCCTGAAGCTCGATTTTTCA
>DASZUZ010000375.1:0-9903 GCA_035547415.1 Bryobacteraceae bacterium
CGCACGATTTATGACTATTTCACTCTTGTCCCCGAGGTCAGAAATTGATTGACCGCTGGGACAGCGCTCTCTACGATGACCGGCACTCGTTCGTCTGGAAGAAGAGCGCGGATCTGATTGACCTGCTCGATCCGAAGCCGGGCGAGCGTATCCTCGATCTGGGGAGCGGCACCGGACATCTGACGGCGCAGATTGCGGAACGCGGCGCGGCAGTGACTGGCCTCGATTCCTCGGCTTCCATGGTGGCGCTCGCCCGGCAGAACTTTCCCAGGCTCCGGTTCCAACTGGCGGATGCGCGGGATTTCCGGTTCGACGAGCCATTCGACGCGGTGTTCTCGAACGCGGCGCTGCACTGGATCCGCGATGCGGAATCCGTGGCGGGGAGCATCAGCCGGGCGCTTCGGCCGGGCGGTCGGTTTGTTCTCGAGATGGGCGTGAAAGGCAACATCGCGCGGCTGGTGGAGGGCATCGAGAGCACGCTGCGCGACGCTGGCTATCCGGCCGGAAATCCGTGGTACTTCCCGACACTGGGCGAGTATTCGACGCTGATCGAGCGGCACGGGCTGGAAGTCCGGCTGGCGCAGACGTTTCCGCGGTGGAATCAGCTCGAACATCCGGAGCGGGGCCTGCGGGAGTGGCTCGAGATGTTCGCCGGGTTCTACTTCGATGCCGTGCCGCGCGAGCGCCGGGAAGAATTGATGGTCGGGATCGAAGCTCGTCTGCGCCCCGCGCTGTGGCGCGATGGCGCGTGGTGGGCGGACTACAGACGCCTGCGGATCCTGGCGAAAAAGAACGATGTACACGACGGCGACAGCATTTCTTGAGGCGCTGCGGGACGCGGGCGTCGAATATATCTTCGCGAACCTCGGCAGCGACCACACCGCGCTGATCGAGAGCCTGGCGGAGGCAAAGGCGGCAGGCGATACCATGCCGCGGCTGATCACCTGTCCCAATGAGATGGTGGCGCTCAGCGCCGCCCATGGGTACGCGCAGGCCACGGGACGTCCGCAGGCCGTCTTTGTCCACGTGGAATGCGGCACGCAGGCGCTGGCGGGAGCGGTTCACAATGCCGCGAAAGGCCGCGCGCCGGTCCTCATCTTCGCGGGCATGTCGCCGATGACGCAGGAAGGAGAACTGCGCGGCAGCCGCAACGAGTTCATTCACTGGCTGCAGGACGTGTTCGATCAGCGTGGCATCGTGCGCCAGTACATGCGCTATGACAATGAGATCCGGACCGGCGTCAATGTGAAGCAGGTGGTCTGGCGCGCGCTGCAGTTCGCCAGGAGCGATCCGCAGGGCCCGGTTTATCTGACGGCCGCGCGCGAAGTGCTCGAACAGGAGGTATCGCCCGTCCGGGCCGATCCCGCGGACTGGCCTGTCGTTTCGCCCGGGGCGGCGGCGCCGGAGTTCATCGAGTCGCTGGCCAGAGACCTGAATGCGGCGCAGCGGCCGCTGATTGTGACGTCGTATGCGGGACGCAAGGTTGAAGCCGTGGCGGAACTGGTCCGGCTGGCCGAACGCGGCGGGATCGGCGTTCTCGATTCGGTTCCGAACTGCGTCAATTTCCCGGCGGATCATCCGATGTACCAGGGGGTGCAGGGTAATGAACCCCGCCAGAGCCGGGTTCTCGCCGAAGCCGATCTGGTGCTGGCGATCGACAGCGACGTTCCGTGGATGCCGACCGTGAACAAGCCGCGTGACGGAGCGGCGATTTATCACATCGACGTCGATCCACTCAAAGAGCGGATTCCGCTCTGGTATATCCAGGCGCGGCATATTGCGCGAGCGGACGCGTCCACCGCGCTCCGGCAGGTTGTCGAGATGGTTCGACCAAATCCCGGGCGAGAAAAGCATTACGCCGCGCTGCACGAGGAATGGCGCGCGGGGCTCTGCGCACGCGAAGAGCCGGGCACGGCGGAGTTTCTGACTTCACGCATCCGGCGTCATCTGAATGACGAATCGGTGGTACTGAACGAGGGCATTACGAGCTACAAAGCGATCGCCGAGCACGTTGGCCCGCGCCCGCCCGCTCGTATGTTTACGAGCGGCGGCGGATCGCTGGGATGGCACGGTGGCGCCGCAATCGGGTTCAAGCTGGCCTGGCCGGAAAAAACAGTGGTGGCGCTGACGGGTGATGGTTCCTACCTGTTTTCGGTTCCCGCTTCCGTTCACTGGATGGCGCGCCGTTACCAAACGCCATTTGTCCAGGTCATTTACAACAACGGAGGCTGGCGATCGCCCAGACTATCGACGGTATCGGTTCACCCGGATGGATACGCAAGTCAGGGAGCGGATATCGGTGTGGCATTTGAGGAGCCCGCGGATTACGCCGGCATTGCCGCCGCCGCCGGAGGAGCATTCGCGCGAACGGTTCGGGATTTCGGGCAACTCGATGCCGCGCTGGACGAAGCATTCCATGCGGTCCGCGTGGAAAAACGTTGCGCCGTACTCGACGTGTTGTTGCCGCGAATATAAAAAAACGGCAGGCACTCGGAGGAATATGCCTGCCGTCTCACCAAAGAACCAACGGACGCTCGGAGGATTGCGTCTGCTGGCTGGACCGCTTTTATTCCGTGTCCACGAAAAAAATCGTGGCGGGAGCGGTTCCGATCGGTAAACTCGTCGGAGCGAATCCAACTCGCCCCTTACATATTATGACGGATGCTGTAACGAACAGTTACAAAATCTCTACGTACATTAACTTACTATAATAGCAGTGATACCAATAGGAAAGTGATTGTGTAAACTTTTTTTAAAGTTCCTTGAGGAAATCGGGCCGAGCTACCGCAGGTAGAAGAGGCTCAATCGCGGCAAGTTCGCCGATTCCAGCGTAGCGCGCTCCAGGAATTGCGTTTCGAGCATGGCGATTTGCGCCGCCGTCATTTTCGTCCGATAGGGTTTCAGGTACGCTTCGAGCTGGCGCCGCGAAGCCAGCGCCGATTCCTCCGACTGCCGGCTGCGGGCCAGCGCGATCAATTTCAGCTCCAGTACTCCCAGGCGTTGTTCCAGCGACTCCAGATCTCCGGAGAAAGAGGCGGTATCCGCCGCGATTCTCTCCAGCGATTCCGCGATTTCCACATATTGTTCGACGCCGGTCGCGCGGATGTTTTTCGCGTTCTCCTCGATATAATTTTTCAACTGGCCGTCCGGAAAAGCCGGAGATTCCTGTTTTGGCGGCGGTTGAGTTCCGCCATCGGCCAGCCTTTGCGCTTCCAGCATGACCGCCTGGGAACAAAACGCCAGCGAGTTGACCATCTGATTGCGCGTTCGTTTCGCGCGCCATTTTTCAAATGCCGCGTCAATCCCTCGCAATACCGCGGCCAGCGGAATGTCGGAATTCTTCCAGGATTCGATCAGCGCCCAATCGAGCGGCGATAACAGGAACAGACTTGTCCCCCGGGCCTGCTGAAAGTGCTCCTCGATTTCGGTGAAGTAGTTGAAGTAATTGAGGGGCTCGCTCACCGCGCGCGTTCCCAGATCATCCGCAGACCTTCGAGCGTGAGGTTTTCGTCCACATAGCGGATGTACTTCGAGCCCCCGGCGATCAGTTGCGCCTGCCCGCCGGTCGCCACCGTTCGGGTCTCGGGTCCCAATTCTCCGATCAGCCGTTCGATCATGCCGTCGATTGCTCCGATGGCGCCATAGTACAGGCCGGACTGCATGCTCGCGACCGTGTTGGTACCGATCACGTTTTTCGGTTTCCGGAAATCCACCAGAGGCAGGCGCGCCGTGCGGCTGAAAAGGGCCTCCGCGGAAATTCCGATGCCCGCCGCGATGATCCCGCCCAGGTACTCCGATTGCGCCGAAATCGCGTCAAACGTGATGGCGGTGCCGAGATCGACAATCACGCACGGACCGCCGTATTTTTTGAGGGCTGCCACGCTGTTGACGATCCGGTCGGCGCCGACTTCCGAGGGGTTTTCGTACAGTATCTTCAGTCCGGTGTCCGTCTGCGCGGTGACGAACATCGCGTCCATCCCGAAGTAGCGTTGCGCCATTTCGGCCAGTGCGCTGTTCAGCGGCGGCACGACCGAGGAGACGATGATGCCGTCGACGTCCGCCGGATCGAGCGACGCGTACCGGAGCAAGCTCATCAGCAGAATGCCCCATTCGTCCGACGTCTGATCCCGAACGGTGCGGAGGCGCCGGTGGTCGGCCAGTTCGCCGTCCCGGAACATGCCGATTGTGATGTTGGTATTTCCTGCGTCGAGAGCGAGCAGCATGTTACATGTACGCCGGAACGGCGATCCCGAGAATGGCCAGAGTGCGCTCCAGTTGCTGCGCGAAGAACTGCGTCATCCAGAGCAGGAAGACGCGGCGCTCGCGGTCGGGCTCGTCGAGCACTTTGAAGCGCTGGTAGAAATTGCTGAACTCCTGCGCTAACTGGAAGGCGTATTTCGCGACGTGCGCCGGTTCCCCCGCGCTGAGCGCGCGTTCGAGCGCCGAATCGGCTTTGGACGCGGCGAGGAGAACCTGCCAGGCCTCCTCGGACGCCAGTTGCCGGGCCATGGCATCGCGCGATAAGTCTGCGTGAAAGTTCGGCAGCGTTTCGCCGCGCTCTTCGAGCTTCAGCAGGATCCGGCGCGCCCGCACCGCCGCGTATTGCACGTAGGGACCTGTCTCGCCTTCGAAGCTCAGAGCCTCCTGAAAATCGAATGCGATCACGGTGTTGCGGGTGAACTTCAGCAGGAAGTAGCGCAGGGCGCCCATCGCGATTTCCGTGGCGACAGCCCGCTGCGCCGCGGCGTTATCTTCCGGGTGCCGGGACTGCACTTCATCGAGCGCGCGCTCGACGAGCTTGTCCATCAAATCGTCGGCTTTGACGCCGAGTCCTTTTCGTCCGGAAACTTCGATGTAGGGCCGCTTTGCGTCCTCGGGCGAAAGTTCGATGCCGAGATCGGCGCAGCACCGCGGCGAGAGCGCCACCATTTCATAGGAGAAGTGGATCGAACGGTCCGCCTGCCTGTCGAAGCCCAGGGCGCGAAGGCCGGCGACCACGACGTCCTGCAGATAAGACTGGCGGGTGTCGATGACGTTATAGACCGTGTTCGCCCCGCCGAACGCCGGCGACGGACGCGGTTGCGGCTGGTCGGTTGAGACCCAGACCTCGCGGCCATCCGTGTAGCGCGTCAGCGGTTTGTAATAGAAATCCTTGCCCAGCAGCCCGAACTTCCAGAGCTGGTAAGCGATGTCCTTGCCGACGTAGGTGACGGTTCCGTTCGACCTGACGATGACTTTGCTGTCTTCGTTGGCGTCTCCCTCGCCCCGGAACGCCGCCGACGGCATGACCCAGCAGCCCGCGTTCTTGCCTTCCTGTTCGAAGTAGATCGCTTTCCGCTCTTTCAGGAGCTCGAAGGCCGCGGCCCAGAACTTCAGGTGCAGAATTTCGCTCTCGCGCGGCAAAACGTCGTACTGGATGTTGAGCCGCAGCATGGTGGTCAGATGCGCGTTGACGATCGCGTCCGCGACCAGATGCGCGATCTCGGCCAGGTCACCTTCGCCGGCTTCGATGGCGTGCAGCGTCGTGGCGCGCCAGGCGAGCGCCTCCGGATTGTCCTTGTAATGCTGCGACGTGCGGGCGTACAGATTCCAGCACAGGTAATCGAAGCGTTCGTTCCCGGCGATCAGCGCGGCGACTTCCGCCGGCGTTTTGTTTTCGAGGTAGTGGAACCCGACCACCACATCGGCCACCTGCACGCCGGTGTTGTCGATGTAGTTCTGGACTTCGACGCGGTTGCCGCGCGCGCGGAGCATCCGAACGAACGTATCGCCGAGCACCGCATTGCGCAGGTGCCCGATGTGCGCCGCCTTGTTCGGGTTGATGTTGGTGTGTTCGACGACGGTCTTCGCCGCGGTGGCCGAAACGTCTTCGCCTTCCGAAGTCAGGAGCGCCGCGCCATAAGCGCCGCGGTCGAGCCGGACATTGATATAGCCGTTTCCGGCGATCTCCATGGAAGCCACGCCTGGGATTTCACCCACAGCCGCCACGAGATCCGCCGCGATTTTACGGGGCGGCTGCTTCAGACTCTTCGCGAGCTGGAACGCGACCGGCAGCGCCAGTTCGCCAAAGGACGATTGTTTCGGCTGCTCGATGGCAACCTCGGCTTCGAGACCGGACTGCGCGCGCAGACGGTCCCGGAATGCCGCTTGAATCTGCTTCTCCAGATGATGAAACACGGAAATTTGAGTATAGCGATGGGCCGGTGAGGCTGATTTGCCCCGCTGGCGGGCGCGCCGGGGATCAGAGCATCCCGCCGCGCGCCCCGGCCGGTTTCACGGCGGGTTTGGGCAGCCGCGCGAGTTGCGCTTTTGCGCGCCGGAAATCGCCTGTTTCATACCCGTACTTCCGTTGCGGCAACGTCCGGACTTCCGCTTCGATCGCCGCTTCGCGATTGCCCGGGTTGGGGTGATCGCTCAGGAACTGGGGTCCGTTGGAAGGGCCGGAGGACTGCATCTTTTCGAAGAAGTGCGCCATCTCGACCGGGTTGTAGCCGGCTTCCGCCATCAGATGCGAACCGAGGGCGTCGGCTTCGGATTCGGCGTCCCTGGAAAACCGCAGCAATACGGAGTTTGCGCCGAAGCCGATCCCCAACTGCGCGAGCTTCCCGAGAAGCGATCCGCTGCTGCCGGCCAGCGAGCCGGCGAGCGCGGCGGGAAGTTCAATCAGGTTGGCCTTCGATGCTTCGTGCGTGCCGTGCCGCAGGATGACGTGCGAAATCTCATGCCCGATCACGCCCGCGAGCTCGGCCTCGTTGTCCACTGCCGCGAGCAGCCCTGTATTAATGAACATGGGGCCGCCCGGCAGCGCGAAGGCGTTGATCGAAGGATCCGCAATCAGAGTAAAAGTGAAGGTAAATCCGCTGGCGCGAGCTTCCGACGCCCCCGCAATGCGCTGGCCGACCCGGCTGATGTAGCTCTGGAGAAACTGGTTCTGAACGACCTGGGATTTCTTGCGGACCTCCGCGGCTGCTTCCTGGCCGAGCTGAACATCCTGTTCCTTATTGAACATGTTCCAGCCGGGCCTGAGTGCACTGCCGGGCTCGCGCGCCGACCAGAGCAGCGGCGCCGTACAGCTCAGAATCAGGACGAAATGCCGAAAACGGTGCATATCTGTTGTTCCCCTTCCCTGACCTGAGTTTAACCACGTCGAGTCGCCGGGACCGGGCGTTACTGTGTGGGTGCGTAATACCCCTGCCGCCACCACGCCCGCAGGGGCGGTAATCCCGGAGGCGGCTTCAGTCTCACCTGGATTCGGCGGAACCGCCCGTCCCTCGCATGGTTCGCGGGGCTGTAGCCGATCAGATACTGATTCCGCAGCTCCACGCCGATCTTTGCGGCGACGTCGGGAAGCTGGGAGAGTTCGGCCGCGAAGTGGTGTCCGCCGGTGAGTTCCGAGAGACTTCGGAGCAGGTTGGGTCCGTAGTACTCCTCGGGACTCGATCCGCCGCCGTAGATTCCGATCGCGTAGATCTGAACATAGGCTTCCTGCACTTTCTCGCGAACTTCGGCTTCGGTGTAGCGGCTGTGATTATCGCCCCCGTCAGTGATCAGAATCAGCGCCTTGCGGGGATTGTGAGCGCCTCGCATGGTCCGCAGCGCGAGCGCGACGCCGTCGAGCAGCGCGGTGGATCCTTTGGACCTTGTGCTCAGGAGCCGGGCCTCGATTTCGCCCGGGCGGTGCGTGAACGGCACGATCAGCTCGGGGCGCGAGCTGAATTCCACGAGGAAGCCCTCATCCTCCGGGTTGACGATTTTGAAAAGCTCGGCGACAGCCACCCGAGACATCGAGAGCTTGTTGCCCATGCTGCCGCTGGTGTCGAACACGATGCCCATCGACAGCGGCGCGTCTTCGCTTCCGAACGAGACAATCTTTTGTTCCGCTTCGTCTTCGAAGATGCGGAAATCCTCCTGCTCGAGCCCGCTCACGAAACGATTGAGTCTGTCGGCGACCGTGACCGGTACCAGCACCAGATTGGAGTCAATGCGGATGTTGGCCTGAGAGGGCGCGGCGGACGGGCGCGTGTTTTCGTGCACGCGCGGCGTAATCACGACGGAGGTTTCCTGTCCGGCGGACGTCCAGACCGCCACCAGCAGGATCGCGATACCCCGCAGCATAAACCGCTCTTCCGCTTACACTATATGGCTGTTTGCGCCGCCGGCAAAGTGGAGCACCGCACAACAAGACGTGTGGCGACGCGATACTCGCGGCCGGTATGTTCCGGATCGTTCATCATGGCCCACAACGCCTCAAACGCGACATTCCCGATTTCCGATCGGGGCACGGCCACCGTGGTCAGCGCCGGCTGCGTATGCTCGGAGAACACAATGTCATCGAATCCAACCACCGAGAGGTCCTGCGGCGTCCGCATGCCCGCATCGCTGGCCCGGTGCAACACGCCGATCGCCGTCAGATCGTTGCCGGTCACGATGGCGGACGGCGCGCAACACCGGAGGAGCTTTTCGCAGCCCTGATAGCCGCCCCGCACCGTGAAATCGGAATCGACGGCGCAGTCGGGCTCAATGCCCATCTGCACGGCGCTGTCCATGAATGCGCGTTTCCGGCGCTGCGCCGAAGGCAGCGACAGAGGTCCCCCGATGTAGCCGATCCGTTTGTGCCCCAGGCTGGCGAGATGACGCAGCGCTTGGGAGATTCCGTGCTCGTAATCGACGACAATATTGCTGATGTTCCGATCGACGCGGCCGAGATCCAGAAACACGGATGCCACGCCCGACTGGGGAAGCAGATCCGCTACGGCGGGATCGATCTGCGAGGTGAGAATGGCCACGCCGGGAACCTGCAGCCCGATCAGCCGTTTGACCGCGTTCAGGGTCCTCTGCGCATCGTAGTTGGTATTCAGAACGAGAGCGTCGAGATCATGTTTTAACGCCTGATCCTGGAATCCCGAGGTCACTTCCGGAAAAAAGGGGTTCCGAATATCGGAAATCAGGAGTCCAAGAAATGAACTTCGTCCGCGGGCGAGAATTCGCGCCGCCTGATTCTGCGCATACCCGAGTTCCTGGATCGCGGCGAGCACGCGCTCTCGAGTTTGCGGTGTTGTCCCCCGCGTCCCATTGAGAACGTGCGACACGGTCGCAATGGATACGCCCGCCTTTGCGGCGACGTCTTTGATGCTGGTTGCCAAGAGTGTTCCCCGGTCCGATTCCGTGGTCTGACGACCACTGCCTTATAGAGTCCAGATGTCATCTTCTGATAACTCCACTGAGTTGAATAGTACCAGCAGTACAGATTCAGCCAATAACTGTTGCGTTGCGGAGGAATTCGCACTAGAACTAGATTGTCCCGTGGAATCACGACGTCGTCCTCCGATTTCCTGGGCGGGTGCCTGGCCGTTCTCGCGGAATGGCCAGGCAATCTACTGAAGCGCTATTTCTTTTCGGAAATGTCGTCTTTCTTATCGGCGTCCGCTTTGACCGGAGGACGGAAGCGCTGCGGGATAACGGGTTTGGCGCTGGCCAGATCGACGTAGGCTTTGAGGACTGTGTCTTTCTGCGCCGGGTCCAGCATCAATTGCTGATGTTTTCCCTGCGGGTTTGTTGCGAAAGAAACCCGACCGTCATCGTGAATCGCTATCGTGCCGGGATCGGACACTTTGAAGTACCCTTCCTTCGGGCGACCGGCGTAGAGGGCAGCCGCCATCGCCGTGGACGGCGCATCGTAGGGCATCGGGCGATTGGCCCGGTAAGCATCCGCGACAGGGTTGTCCGGTACGGCCGCCGCGAATTCTTTGTCGATACTGGCGCCCGGAAAAGGGAGGGCGGCGCCAACATCCTCGGTGAGCATCGTGACGGGCGTGGGCCATTCCGCGAACAGCTTTTTCGCCGCCGGGATGTCGGCCTTCACGTTGTGTTCGGTCAGGGCGACGCTCAGATATTTGATTTTGG
>DASZUZ010000376.1:0-1851 GCA_035547415.1 Bryobacteraceae bacterium
CGTGTGGGCGGGCTAATGATGACGCAGTTCGACGTCGAGATCGGAGAGCGCCTGATCGCGCCGGTCCGTGTCGCCGAGGTCGCGCTCGAGGCGCCGCAAGGCAACTCCCACGACATCGCGATGGTGCAACTTCGACCCGAAAGGGCCTTCACTCAGGCGTAGCCAAAGGTCGTGCAGCCGCTCCACGTCCTCCGGCCAAAGCCTGGGCGGGTGAGGTCCGAGGTTGACGAAGTGGGAGGGCTTGTCCGGCGAAAGGATCTCGAGGGAAAACGCGTGGCGCGGTTCGGGGAGTTTTTCCCACGCCAGTCCGATGCGGCGCGCCAGTTCCGGCGTATCCATCCGCAGAGAAGAGCCGGTGACCACGCGCGACGCCTGCAGCTTTTGCGCGGTCTGCACGATAGCGTCGAACGGATCAACGCTCGGAACAACCAGCAGTTCCACGGTCTTGCCTTCCTTCTCCGCCATTTCGACGACCTTCGTGAACAGCTCGCGTTCGTAGTCGGTGAAAAGCTGGTTTTCCGCCAGCTGGTATTCACCGGCCCCGGATGAGATCTGCCGCACGGTCATCACCACGATGTCATGCCGCCGCATGTTGGTTTTATGAACGAGCGATCTGAGGTGCGAGAGATTATTCACGTCGCGGACCGCAACGAGGATCGCGCCCTGCCGCGCCTTCAGACTCGTTGTTTCCACCTCCGGCTGCAGATCGAGGTTGAACTCCTCAAGCCCCTGTTTCTGCGACTGATACTTCCGCCGGTTGATCTGCTGCGACACCGTGAACACAAGAAACAGAATGACCGTGAAGAGAACGCCGTAAATCGTCGCGAATTTCTTCGAGAAGAGATTCACGATGGCGACCGTGCCAAGCAGGGCGGTGGTCATGCCGAGGCCAACGGGAATTTCGACGCCGCCGATCCGGAAGTTCAGCGGGAATTTATATTCCTGGTCGTGACGGTGATAGCGGAGGACGAGAACGCCAAGAGCCTTGAGGAAGAAACTCCAGACGACGCCGAACGCGTAGGCTTCGCCGAGGAGGTAGACATCGCCGCCGCTCAGAACGATGGTGACGATCTGCAACAGGGCGACGACGTTGATGATCCGGTACGTGGTGCCGAATCGCCGGTGCGGTTTGCGGAACCAGTCGATCAGAACGCCGTCTTCAGCGACCCGGTTCATGACGCCATTCGCGCCGATCATTGAAGTGTTGACCGCTCCGGCGAGGATCAGAACACCCACTACGACGACGAATACATGGAAACCGAGCCGCAGAATTTCGGGGCCAGCCAGGTGCATCGCGAGGCCACCCAGCAAATCGTCGACGTAATTCCCGCGGACGCGGTCCGGGATAATCATCGACGCGAACAGAGTAATGACGCCGGTGCCGACCGCCGCGTAAACGCAAACGATATTGGCGGTAATTTTCAGGTTCTTCAGCTTGGGGTAAGCGATTTCGCGATAAACCTGCGCCAGGGTTTCGAAGCCGCTCATGGAGAGCAGCGAGTGCCCGAACGCGATCATAATCGCGATGAAAGGAATCGTCGGCCAGACTGTTCCCTGGAACCAGCCCAGGGCGTCTTTGCTGAATCGAAGGGTATGCGGGGAGGGGAGGGGCGGAACCTGAGCCGGCCCCCGGAGCAGCAGGGTCAGCGGGCACCAGATCAGGAAAATCACCACCATGACGGTTGTGATCTGCATGATCCGAAGCGCTTTGCCGCTCGATTCATGCATTCCTTTGGTGTTTTCCCACCAGAAATATATCGTTACCAGTACGGCGAACCCGGCGCTGAACCAGTTTGGAGCGAGATGCATTTTCAGGTGCATCATCCCGGCGATTTCGTTGACAAGACCGGC
>DASZUZ010000377.1:0-11497 GCA_035547415.1 Bryobacteraceae bacterium
GCCGTAATACCAACGACGCTTCCAGACCAGGGTAGCCAGTCCCAAAGCGCCGTATATCGCGAACGCTGTCTCCCACGTGGACTGTAAATGCAGAGACGGCATCGCCGCCGATACGCTTCGTTCCTCAAAGAACGCGAGGGGGGCATTCACGCTCGCGTGCGCAGCCGCAAGCACGAAAATATTCCCGTGGACGCGCGCCCACAGCGCCGTGAAGAGAAATGAGAGACCGAACACGCCAAACAGAAAGAGCACTGCCAGGCGAACTTCCGTCAGAAGAACCGGCGCATGCCAGAATCCCCAAATTCCCGCGACGAGAGACGTTGCGACTCCCGGTCGATACCGAGTCAGCAGTTGCGGCAGCAGCCACCCACGCCAGCCCAGTTCCTCGCCGCATCCCACGAAAACAAACTGAAGCAGCAGATGCGCCACAAACAGAGGCCATGCCCGAGTCGCGGCCTTGAAGTGCGCCGGGTCCACGCCGCAAAGCAAGGCCGCCGCTGCCGAGCAGGCCACTCCTGCCACCACAAGAGCCGGTACCCAACGCCATCGCCCGTTCGGATGCATTCGCCGCAAAAGGTCACGGACTCCATGGCGGCCTTCAGACTTCCACGCGATCAGAAGAGCAGAGAAAGCGGGTGCGTAAACGACGCCGATTCTCGAAAGGTATTGCGCCGCCAGATCCGATGAGGTGGCCGCCGCGATGGACGAGCGCATCATCAAATTCCCGAAGCCGACGGAATACGAGAGGAAGAACGTCAGCACCAGAAATTTCAATACCGGCTCCGCGTGCCCGAGTTTCGAGACATGCGCACGACCGCCAGTTCCGACCATGGAAATAATTTAGCCTTAGCAGGCCGAACATCTTCCCTGGTTAGTCCGATAGCGGAACCCGGAGAAACGTCAGCGATGCGACTGCCGGTCCGGGTCATCTTCGCAATGAGGCGGAACACATCCGGGATCAGCAGTGCCCGCAATGTGAGCTATATTGAGTCCGATGAAACGTGTCCCGTCACTTTCGACGCGGGCTATAGGAGTCGCGGGTTCGATTCTTCTCGCAACCGTCCTCTGCACGGCCACAGCCGCGGAAGCGTCGCTGGTGGGAGCGTGGCAGCTCGCCGGACGGACGGGTCAGGCCGCCTTGTATCTGTTCACGCCAACACGTTACAGCATGGTCTCAGCGGCCACGGGCAGACCGGACAGCATCGACACGGGCAAGGCCACCGCCGATGAACTGCGTGCTCTCTGGGGTCCATTAGCGGCCAATTCCGGAACTTACCAAGTGTCGGGTGATCTGCTCACCATACATCCGGTGGTCGCGAAATCTCCCGTCGTGATGAAGGTGGGCGCCAACGAGGTGTATCGATTCCATATCGAGGGCGACACGCTGTCGCTCAGGCAGGTCCGAAACGCAAGAGGCATCGCGGTGGAGTCGGCCCCCACGTTGAAATTTACTCGGGTTGAGTGAAGCAAAAGCGGTGACGCGCAAAGTCGTTTTCCGAATCTCAGTTGACCGGGTTCCCCTCGCAAACAAACAGTTCAGGATCCGCATGGCGGGTTTCGCGGCCGAAATCGTAACAGGATCACCGGCCGGCATCACGGCTTTGTTCTGTTTTGCGATTTCAGACCGATTCAGAACGAGATAATATGGTCCCCGACCCGGAATTCGAACCCCGATGCCGCTCAGGATGGCGTATCAGAGGAAGCCGAAGTGAATCGACGCAAATTCATCAAGGCGGCTACCGCCGGAACGGTTGCGAGCGCCACCGGCGCGGGGCGCGCCAACGTCCGAAAAATCCCCGTCCCCATTATTGACACGCACGTACACCTGTACGACCCCTCGCGCCCTCAGGGCGTGCCATGGCCCAGTCCGCAGCAAGCCAGCATCTATCGCACGTTCCTGCCCGCGGACTATCGCCGAATCGCGGAACCGTACGGCGTGGTGGGCATGATCGAGACCGAGTGCAGTCCGTGGGTGGAAGACAATTACTGGGTGCTGGATGTGTCCGCAAAGGAAGCGATCGTGGTGGGCGAGGTCGGCGACCTGTTTCCGGGGAAGCCGGATTTTGGCGAGCACCTCTCACGGCTGCACAGGAATCCTCTGTACCGGGGCATCCGGTTTGCGTATTTGTGGGGCCGCGATGTCGGGGAGGAGATCCGAAAGCCGCAAGTAATGGCCGATCTGCAGTTGTTGTCTGACGCGGGACTCACACTGGATTCGGGCGGCGGGCCAAAGGATGTCCCGAATCTGCTGCGAATCACCGACCGGATCCCGGCCCTTCGAATCGTGATCAATCACTTGCCGGGCGCTCCGATCCCCGATGAACCGGCGGCCCGCGCGGCATATCAGCAAGGACTTCGGGAGCTTGGGAAACGTCCTCAGGTATACGTGAAGGTCTCCGAAATTTTTCAGCGAGTCGATGAGAAAGACCGCCGGGTGACGTCGGGCGGACGAATCCCGCGTGAGCTGAGTTTTTATCGTCCGCGGCTGGATGAAATCTGGGAGATCTTCGGTCCGGACCGGCTGTTGTTCGCCAGTGACTGGACCAACAGCGAACCCATGGGCACCTTCGGCCAGACGCTGGACCTTGTCGATGAATACTTCTCGCAAAAGGGTCCGGAAGCCGTCGAAAAATTCTTCTGGAAGAATTCCGTCGCCGCGTACCGGTGGGTGAAGCGACGGGCGGATCAGCCCGGTCTGGCTTAGACAGGCGGCCCCTATTGCTTATAACGATCGAAGTGGAGAGTTGACCCCAGCTATGACTCAGAACATGGCCAGCGCCCTGATGATGGCGGCGCTGATCGCAGCGCAGGGAGTGGCACAAACGCCGGCCGCGCCGGCTTCCGATTTTCGCGCCGCAGAGAAGCAGTTCGACAGTCTCTGCGCGGGATGCCACGGCGAAGGCGGAAAAGGCGGGGACCGGGCGCCAGAGCTGGTGAATAACCGCAGCCTGCGCACCCGGAGCGAAGCGCAGATCCGGGACCTGATCAAAAGCGGAACACCGGGCGGAATGCCCGCGTTTCAGTTACCGGAGAGCGAGCTTCAGGCGCTGGCCGGGTGGCTGCGTTCCCTGAATGTGTCCGCCTTCGATGTAAAGCCCACGGGGGACGCGCACGCGGGAGAGAAGTTCTTTTTCGGCCAGGGGCAATGCTCGACGTGCCATATGGTTCGGGGACGCGGGAAGGTGAACGGGCCCGATCTGTCGGATATCGGCCGGAAATCGACGGTGCGGGAACTGGAGCTGGCGCTCGAAAACCCGACCTCGCAAATGGGTATCCACACGACCCCGACGTGCCCGAGCTGGGCCTTCTGTCCGGACGAGACGTGGGGGGTTGTGAATGTCAGACTGCGAGACGGGCAAAGCCTGCGGGGTTTCGCCCGGGGCCGCGCGGAGCACGATCTCGAACTGCAGACGTTTGACGGACGGATGCATTTCCTGACAGACCAGCAATACCGGGAAATCACGCCCGAAAAGACTTCTTACATGCCGCCCCTCCAGGCGGGCGCCGAGGAGCGACGCAATCTGGTCGCTTTTCTGAGCAGCCTCGGCGGCGTACAGCCAGGCGCGCTGGCCCGGGCGGATGCCACGATTTCCGCCGAGGCGATGAACGGAATTCTGCACCCCAAGCGCGGCGAGTGGCCGACATACAACGGCGTGCCGGGCGCCAACCGCCACAGCGGGCTGAGCCAGATTAATGCAGGCAACGCACAGAACCTGCAACTGGAATGGGTCCACTCGCTGAACGTTCCAGATCTCGAGACAACACCGGTTGTCAGCGATGGCGTCATGTACGTCACGGCGGCCGATCGCGTCTGCGCCCTCGCCGCGGCGACGGGCCGCGAGCTCTGGTGCTACGCGCGTTCCGATGACTCCTCAGGGCCGGGCGGGCAGCGCAGCTCGGGTCTTGCTAACCGCGGGGTGGGGCTGCTCGGGGATCGGATCTTCTTCGCAACCAGTGACGCCCATCTGATCTGTTTGAACCGGCTGACCGGCGCGGTGATGTGGGATGTCAACACGGTGGAGTCGCCGGGACGCTACCTTGCGACTTCCGCTCCGTTAGTGGTGGGCGATCTGGTCATCACCGGAGTTGCAGGCGGGGATGGACCGTTGCGAGGGTTTCTTGCTGCCTATAAAGCCACCACCGGTGAGCAGGCCTGGCGTTTCTGGACAGTGCCGAAGCCCGGCGAACCCGGTTCGGAAACGTGGACCGGGAATGCCCTCGAAACCGGCGGAGGGGCTACGTGGCTGACCGGATCGTATGACGTGGAAACCGGCACGCTGTACTGGGCCGTTGGCAATCCGTTCCCCGCAACGGACGGCGACGAGCGTCAGGGCTCGAACCTCTACACGAATTGCGTGCTCGCGCTCGACGCCAGGACCGGCAAATTGCGCTGGCATTATCAGTTCACTCCCCACGATCTGCACGATTGGGATGCCACCGAGCCGCTGGTCCTGGTCGATACCGACTACCACGGCCGTCCCCGGAAACTGCTCCTCCAGGCGAATCGCAATGGCTTTTTTTACGCGCTCGACCGAATCACAGGCGAGTTTCTGTCCGCCAAACCGTTCGTCAAGAAAATGAATTGGGCCAGCGGCTACAGTTCCGACGGGAAACCGCAACTCCTGCCGGCGAACAAGCCGACCCGGGCGGGGGTCAAAGGCTGTCCCTCGGTGCGAGGCGCGACGAACTGGTATGCGACCTCCTTCCATCCGGACACGAAGCTCTTCTACGTGATGTCGGTCGAGGATTGCAGTATTTACCGGCAGTCCGCGACCGGCGGTTACGAAGGATACCGCAATCCGAGCGATTCCGGTTTGAAATATCTGCGCGCGATCGACATCCAGACCGGCGAGACAGCCTGGGAGATTCCGCAGCAGGGACCGCAGGAGGCCAACTATTCCGGCGTTCTGAGCACCGCCGGCGGACTGGTGTTTTATGGGGAGACCGGCGGCGGATTTGCCGCCGTCGACGCCCGGATTGGAAAGACATTGTGGACGTTCCACGGAAACCAGGCATGGAGGGGCTCCCCGATGACTTACATGCTGAACGGGCGTCAGTATGTAGCGATTGCGTCGGGCAGTAATATTCTGTCGTTCGGACTGCGAGAGACGGCGCCCGGGCCGAGCCGAACCTCGGGCGGCCGCAAGAATTCTTTGTTACGCTCACAAGCGCGGTGAGCGGGAACGTCACGGAACAGCCAGGGGCGGGACCCGGCGCAATACCGCGCGATATCCGGGCGCTCGGCTTCGTAAGCCTTCTCATGGACATCTCATCCGAGATGATCCACGGCCTCCTGCCTGTCTTTCTCACTTCCGTACTGGGCGCGAGCACGGAAATGGTGGGGCTCATCGAAGGCGCCGGCGAGGCGACAGCCTCGACCTGCAAACTCTTCTCCGGGTGGATGAGCGACAGGCTTGGCAAGCGCAAGGCGCTGGCCGTCGCAGGGTACAGTCTTGCGGCGCTTTCCAAACCACTATTCGCACTCGCACCCAGTTCATCGGCTGTTCTCGCGGCCCGCGTTTCCGACCGTATCGGCAAAGGGATCCGCGACGCCCCGCGCGATGCGCTGATCGGCGATATCGTCACTGCCGGCTCGCGCGGCGAGGCCTACGGGCTGCGACAAGCGCTCGATACGGCGGGTGGTATCGCGGGGCCGCTGCTGGCGATCGCGCTGATGGCGGCGCTGCATAACAGGTTCCGGCTCATCTTCGGGCTGGCGCTGGTCCCCGCTCTGATGTCCGTGACGGTTCTGATCCTCGGGGTGCGTGAACCCCCGCATGAGGCGAGGAAGGCTCAGGTCCCTCTCCACCTGAAAGACCTCAGGACGATCAGCGGCGCATACTGGATGGTCATCGTTGTCGGAGCGGTGCTCACGCTCGCGCGCTTCAGCGAGGCGTTCCTGATCCTGCGCGCGCGGGACGCCGGGCTGCCGCTGGCTCTCGCGCCCGTGGTTCTGATCATCATGAACATCGTCTACGCGCTATCAGCCTACCCGTCTGGCGTGCTCTCGGACCGATTCGACCGCACGCGCATGCTCGCCATCGGCTTTGGCATTCTCATCGCCGCGAATATCGTTCTCGCCCTCGCATCCAACGTCAGGGTCGCTCTGGCCGGAGTCGCGCTGTGGGGATTACATATGGGGATGACACAAGGGCTCTTCCCGGCGCTTGTCGCCGATGAAGCTCCTGAAGACCTGCGCGCGACCGGCTTCGGGATGTTTCACTTCGCAACAGGCATCGCGCTGCTGCTGGCAAGCCTGATTGCGGGATTCCTGTGGGAGAAAGCCGGCGGGTCCGCCACGTTCTTAGCCGGCGCCGCATTCACCGCGGCGGGACTCGCGATCCTTTTCCTGACACGGCGCGCCAATCCCGTTGCATGACGGGACCTTCACGCCCTGCGGGGCCACGGCGGCTTCCCGGCTGAAACGAAGCGCGACAGTCGGGCAGGAGATTGCGCCAACAATTCAGCATTACCACCATTTTTTGTCGGTCAGGTCACATTTGTGGGGCAGGCGCGCTTCCAACTGGCGCCAAAATCTGATTGCATTTAGGTCATTATGCTGCGAATTACATGGCCTGATTCCGTGGGAAGGTCTTTCTGGTCAGTCCTCATTCTCTCTTTTTCGCTGCTGGCGCAAGATTACAGAGGCAAGATCGAAGGAATCGTCACCGACCAGACGCAGGGTGTTGTGCCTGACGCAGCGGTAACTCTTCGCAACACCGGGACGGGGGTGCAGACAGTCCGCAAGACCACCGATAACGGTCTCTATCTGTTCGATCTCGTTGACCCCGGCAACTACTCGCTGACTGTAGAAGCAACGGGTTTCGGGAAGTTCGTGCAGGAAAACATCGTGGTTCAGACCCGGGGAGACGTCACGGTCAACGCCACTCTTACGCCCGGAACCGTATCCCAGAATGTGACGGTCAGCGACACTCCTTCGGCCGTGGAATTCAACTCCAGTAACAAAGACTTGACGATCGACACGACGCTCGCGGAAGAGACGCCTCGTTATGATCGCAACCCTTTTAAACTCACGCTGATCGCGCCGTCCGCCGTGAATACGCGCGGTGAGATGCAGCCGTATCATTCCTGGGCCGCCAACAGCGTGGACCTGGGAGGAGACACCAACCTGAAGAACGATCTGCAGGTGGACGGCAGCCCGATCGGACTTGGCCACAAGAACAGCTATCCGCCCAATATCGACGCGGTTCAGGAAGTTGTGGTGTCACAGAACAGCGTGGACGCGGAATCGGGCCACAGCGCCGGCGGACTGATCACGATGACCACGAAATCCGGCACCAACGAGTGGCACGGAACGGCATTCTATCTGGGCCGTTATCCCTGGCTCAGCGCCGAGGCCGATCGCACCAGGTTCAGCCAGAACGCTACCCGGCAGCACATGAGCGGCGGCACCCTGGGAAATCCCATTCTGAAAAATAAACTTTTCAATTTTGCGTCTTTTGAATACTGGCTGGTCGGATCGCCGAGCAGTTACGTGCGCACGGTCCCGACCGCAGCGGAAGCGGCAGGAGATTTCTCGCATTCGTACAACATCGATGGCGGCGTCCGCACCATCTACGACCCCTTTTCCACGCAGTTCAATCCGTCGACCGGCGCGGTGACGCGCAACGCCTTCCCCGGAAACGTGATTCCGCAAAGCCGTTTCGATCCCCTGTCGGCGTCGCTGGTGAAGAACTTCTGGGCTCCGAACGTGCCTGGCGATAACATCACGGGCGTCAACAATTACAAGAAGGGATTCATCGATTCCTATAACTATTACAACTTTTCGGACCGGGTCGATTACAACATCAGCGACAAGTGGCGGGTCTTCGGACGCGTGGGCCGTTACCATACGACAGATATCGCGGGGAATCCCACGCCGAACAATTCGCTCCTGTATCAACCCTCCGGTTCGTTGCGCGTGGCCACCCAGGTGTCGGGTGACGCCATCTGGACCGTCACTCCGAATACCGTGGTCAATTTCCACGGCGACTGGCACAAAGTAGTCGACTCCTATGTTTCGAAGGATCTCGGGCCGAATGGCTGGTCACAGATCTGGCCGAACAACAACTGGTATCAGCCGTATCTCCAGGCCTCGACCGGCGTGCCCGTGTACTATCCCGGCATCAATATCGGGGGCTCCAGTTTCGGCGGTCCCGGGTTCTTCTGGAATCAGCAACCCCAGGGAGAAGCTTTCAACGTCAAGGTGGCGCATCAGGCGGGCTCTCACTATCTGAAGGCGGGGCTCGAGCACCGGCGCAGTTACGGTCCCGTGTACGTGTCCAATACCTCGAATTTCTATTTCAACTCGAGCCTCACGGCCAACACTTTCGTCAGCCCGGACACGCTGCACCTCGGAGATCCGTATGCGACGTTCCTGCTGGGAGCGCTGGATGGCACGTCGGAGATGGTGGGCGGCCCGACGCCGGATCCCCACACCGAGTTCTGGGGGATGTATTTCCAGGACGACTGGAAGGTGACGCGGAACCTGACGATCAACATGGGACTGCGTAACGAGTACGAAACCGCATGGCACGATCCAAACCACCTGCTTTCCATCGGACTCGATCTGAACGCGCCCGTGCCCGAGATGCAGCAGAACCCGCCGCAAATACCGGCGCAGGCTCTGGCGCTGGTCGGGAACAACTACTACAAGTACAACGGACTCTGGCAGTTTACGAGCAGCAGCCATCCGGGCATGTGGGACGCGCCGGCAATTGCGCTGGCGCCGCGGCTGGGAGCAGCCTACCGGATCAATGACAAGACATCTTTGCGGGCGGGGTATGCCCGGTATGTCACGCCGACGGAATACAACTTCACAGCGGCTCCGTTTTCCGGATTTGAAGACGTGAATTTCCTCGAGCCTCCGTTCTTCGGACTCACGGGCTATCAGTTTACGGCTCCTTTGCTTCAGGGACAGCCGCAGGAGACATTCTCGAACCCCTATCCGGCAAGCAACCCGCTCCTGCCGATCATTGGCAAGGGTTACGGAACAAATCTCGGCCGCGGCGGCGAGAATCTTCTGTGGTACCCGAGAAATTTCCAGAAAGCATACAACGACAGAATCAACGTCAGCTTTGAGCGCCAGTTGCCGGGTAAATTCGTGGCATCTTTTACCTGGTTCACCAACCTTGGCCAGCAGCACTACACGCAGGCGCTCAACAACATCAACCCGCAACTGGAAGTGCAGAACCAGAACGCTCTCAACGTAAACGTTCCGAACCCCTTCTATAACTACCTGACTCCGACGCTTTTCCCCGGACCCCTGCGGAATCAGCAGACCGTTTCCCTCGCGTCCCTGCTGATTCCCTATCCGCAATACGGGCCGCTCTATGAGATCGGCGTGTGTTGCGCCGGCGAGCGATACAACTCTCTCGAGACAAAGATTCAGAGGGCCTATTCAAACGGCTTCAATTTCCTGTTTTCCTACGTCTACATTCGGGAAAAACTGCAGATCAACAATTTCAACGATCTGACCGTTTACCAGAACACGTTCCAGTGGCAGGACAGCAATCAGCCACACCACCGCCTGAACTTCGCCGGAACGTACGAGCTTCCGATCGGGCAGGGTAAACTTTATCTGCACTCGCTTCCCCGAGTCGCGGACGCGCTCGTCGGCGGGTGGAAGATCACGCCATTCGCGCAGTTCATTTCGGGCGACTTCCCGCGGTTCGGGAACGCGCTGGTAACCGGCAATCCGTGCATCTCCAGTCCCACGTCGACACATTGGTTTAATACCTCGGCATTCAAGCCAATTCCGGCCAACACATACGTCCTGCGAAGCAATCCCCTGCAGTATGGATGCCTGACGGGACCGGCATTCTTCGATCTCGATGCCAGCCTGGTGAAGAGTTTCCGGCTGTATGAAAGATTTCACGCCGAACTCAAGATGACGGCCTACAACGCGACGAATCATCTGAACCGCGCCGACCCGGACACGAATCCACTGGACTCCACGTTCGCACAGGCGCTGTATCAGGGTTCACCCGGCGGCACGTTCGGTTCGCAGGGCGGAGGTTACGGCAATCAGAGCGGCAGACAGGTGGAGATTGGCCTGAAGATCATCTTTTAACCGGCAAGGTCGCATACTGATGACATGGCCTCGCTGACGCGACGCAAGGCTCTGAGTCTGCTGGCATTGCCGTTGGCCCGCATGGACGCTCAGGAGTCCGCTTCCATCCATGAGGGCATGGCATCGCGCTCCGTCCGGCCGGCTCCACGCGGCAAACCGTCGGGCCTGCCTTTCCACTCTCGTCTGACGGATGTGGCGAGTCAGGCAGGGCTTCGCAAGACGGTTGTTTGCGGTCACCCCGACCGCGCGGATTACGTCGTGGAGGCGATGGGTTGCGGCGCGGCGTTTTTCGATTTCGACAACGACGGCTGGCTCGACATTCTGGTACTCACCGGCTCGCGTTACGGCGATCCGCCCTCCGATGCCTCGAACCGGCTTTACAGGAATAACCGGGACGGAACATTCACGGACGTGACGCGAGAGGCGGGCCTTTTCCGCACCGGTTATTTCTATGGCGTGACCGTCGGCGATTACAACAATGACGGATTCGAAGATCTGTTCATCACCGGGTGGGGCCAGAACATTCTCTACCGGAATAATGGCGACGGGACCTTCACCGATGTCACGAAGGCGGCCGGGTTGCTGCATGCGGAACCGCGATTCGGAACCGGGTGCGCGTTTGTCGATTACGATCGCGACGGCAAGCTGGATCTGTTCGTCTCGAACTATCTTCAGTTCGACATGAAAACGGTCCCGCGCGCCGGTCAGTCCAAAGCATGCAATTACGAAGGCGTATTCTGCGGTCCGCGAGGCCTGCCTTACGGAAAGCATTCTCTGTATCGCAATAACGGCGACGGCACTTTCACGGATGTGTCCGCCGCGTCGGGCATCGCGAAGTCCGCCGGAGGCTACGGCTTAACCGTAACGGCCGCGGATTTCGACAACGATGGCTGGCCCGATATCTACGTGGCCTGCGATTCCACGCCGAGCCTCTATTTCCGCAATTGCCACGACGGCACGTTTGTGGAGGAAGGGCTGGAGCGAGGGGTGGCGCTGAGCGACGACGGAATGGAGCAGGCGGGGATGGGGCTGGGCATCGGCGACTTCCGACTGGAAGGCAATCTGGATATTGTGAAGACCCATTTTGCGGCGGATACGCCCGCCGTTTATGTGAATAACGGCAAGGGCTCCTTCCGGGATGAAACGCTCCGGTCCGGCCTGGCCGTTGAAACCCGATTCGTCAGCTGGGGCATTGGAATCACGGATCTGGACAATGACGGCAATCCGGATATTTTCTGGGTGAACGGGGGAATTTATCCGGAGCTGCGAAGTCATCCCGATCAGCCATACGCCGCGCCGCGCGTGGTTTTCCGCAACCTCGGTCAGGGGAAGTTCGAGGAGTTGATCGATCAGGCAGGACCTGGCGTCAAAGCGCCCCACTCCAGCAGAGGGTGCGCGTTCGGAGATTTCGACAACGACGGGGAT
>DASZUZ010000378.1:0-5436 GCA_035547415.1 Bryobacteraceae bacterium
TCTATGAACGATGTATTTATACGGTCGTAAATCCGTCGTGCCCAATCTTCTAAGCAGCCGCGGTCGGTGACAGATAGCAGTTTCTCTGCTCGAAACACCTCCGCGAAATCCCGTCATCGGCGTAGGCCGCCGGAGCCGCGGGGTTAAGTTCGTCGTTCTCCGCCGCCCGTTTTCGCCGATCTGGTCAGTATGCTACCTGTCCAGGAGCACTATCAACAGATACCTTCACGGTCTAAGTCTCTGATAACAATCTGGTTCCGCAGATATTCACACGCGTGGGCAGAGATCGCTGCGGAAATGGGTGCAAAAGTCCGCCAGCTCCCGGAACTCCCCATTCCATTCACCCGCTTCCGACAGGTTTTAGCGCCTCTAAACCATTAATTTTCTTATAGTTGCCGATTATTCCACATTTCAACAAGTCCGATCACGTCGGTTGAATAAAAGAACATATTTGTACAGTCGTAAAGTCGTCGTGCGCTGCTTTCAAAGCGGCTCCAACCGCCGCGCCGCAGCGTCAGCGCGCCCGGGTCCGGGTTTCAGTCCTTCGGGGCCAGGCGACCGAAAATGAACCTGATCTCAACAGGATCATCCACAGTCCATCTGACCGAATGCAAGTATGTTAATAAGATTTGAACAACTGGCTTGCGCCTGTCCGTACGGGATTCTGCGTAAAGCGTGTTACAGCCTGCGAGGGCGGGTTCGATGACAGCTGCGCTGTCCGGCCGAAATGGCGGAAAGCGCTAAATTTTTGTATAATTTAGACAGTCTTCCGCATTTCGACACCACCCTATGACTACGGTTCTTCTGGGGTATATTTCTAAACTGTCGTTAACAACCGACGCGCAGCGGGTTTGAAGCAGAGTTCCCCGTTGGCAGCGAAATTGGAGCCACTCAATGGAATTCACTGTCAGCAAGTCCGATCTGGTCCGCGAACTGAGTTTGTCTCAGGGAGTCGTCGAGAAGAAGACCACTATTCCGATCCTCTCGAATGTTCTTCTGGAGGCCCACGGCGATCGTCTTTATCTCACTGCAACAGACCTCGAGCTCGGGTTACGAACTTCCTGCCCGGCGAAGATAAAACGCGAGGGTTCGGGTACGATCCCTGCGAAAAAGCTGCTGGATTACGTCCGGCTGTTGCCGGACGCGGAAATCACCGTCAAATTCGCTGAGAACCACTGGGCATCGCTCACCTGCGGCCGCTCACGAACCCGCATTGCCGGCATGAGCAGGGAGAGCTTCCCGGAACTGCCGACGATGCCCGAGACGGTAGCGCAGATCCCGGCAAAGCAGCTCTCTTCGATGATTGCGCGGACCATGTTCGCCATCTCCATGGAAGAGAGCCGCTTCACCCTGAACGGCGCGCTTCTGCTGATCGGGGCCGAAGGTCTCACGATGGTGGCGACCGACGGGCATCGTCTGGCCTACGTTCAGCGGTCCGCGGAGCAGGGTTCCAACGGTCACGTCTCCTACCGCGCACTGGTTCCCCGGAAGGCGATGGGAGAAATCACCAAGCTTGCCGATGACTCCGCGGACCCGAAGGTGCGTTTCGCGGGAGACGATAATCATCTCTTTTTCGAGTTCGGTCCGCGGTTGCTGATCACCCGCAAGCTGACCGGCAACTTTCCGGACTACGAACGCGTGCTGCCGCAGGACAACACCAATATTGCGCGGCTTTCAAAAGACGAAATCAAAGGCGCCATCGAACGCGTCGCGCAGTTCGCCGATGAGCGCTCGCGGGCAATCCGCGTCCAGTTCACGACCGGCGAGGTGAAGGTTTTCTCGTCTTCTGTCGAAACCGGAGAATCGGAAGAGAGCGTGACGAGCGAATACTCGGGTCCCGATCTCGAAATCGGCTTCAACGCTCAGTACCTTCTCGATTTCCTTCGAGCGGTTTCGCAGGATCACGTCTCCTTCTCGTTAAAGGATCAGAAAAGCGCCGGCGAACTGCAGCCGGCCGCCGCTCCCTCGGAGGAGAGCGGAGAGCAGGAGCAGTACCGATATGTGGTGATGCCTATGCGCATCTGACCGCATCAGAAACAAAACTATGGAAAATGAAGTTCAGTCGCCGTCTCCCGAAGTGTATGACTCCAGTTCGATCAAAGTGCTGGAGGGTCTGGAAGCCGTTCGCAAACGGCCTGCCATGTACATCGGCTCGACGCGCGAAGCCGGCCTCCATCACCTCGTTTATGAGGTTGTCGACAACTCCGTCGACGAAGCTCTGGCCGGATATTGCACCGAGATTGACGTAACGATCCATATCGATAACTCTGTGACCGTTGTGGATAACGGACGCGGTATACCTGTCGACATCCACGCCGAAGAAGGCATTTCAGCCGCCGAGGTCGTGTTGACAAAACTGCACGCCGGCGGAAAGTTCGATTCGAACAGCTACAAGGTTTCCGGTGGTCTGCATGGCGTCGGCGTGAGCTGCGTCAATGCGCTCTCGGAGAAACTCCACCTCGAGATCTGGCGCGCCCCCAAAGGGGAGAAGACTTCCGTCACCTGGGAACAGGACTATGAGCGCGGCGCGCCCAAAGGGCCATTGCAGGCCACCGGCAAGGCTGGCCGTAAAACGGGTACAAAGATCACCTTCAAACCCGATCCGACCATCATGGAGGCCACGGAGTTCAACTACGACACGCTCGCCCAACGCCTGCGCGAACTGGCGTTTCTGAACAAAGGTCTCAAAATCAACCTGACGGACGAACGGGTAGAGCCGGAGAAAGTCACTCCCTTCCTCTACACCGGCGGCATTGCGGAATTCATCAAGCACCTGAACCGCGGCAAAGGCGTACTGCACGAGAATCCGATCTACATTGAAGGCGAGAAGCCCGGGCCCAGCGGCACGGTCGGTATCGAGATCGCGCTGCAGTATAACGACACCTACGGCGAAACGCTCTTCAGCTTCGCGAACAATATCAACACCGTTGATGGAGGAACGCATCTCAGCGGCTTCCGCAGCGCTCTCACGCGTACCATTAATGCCTTCGGACAGCAGGGCGGTCTCTTCAAAGACGTCAAAGAAAACCTGTCCGGCGAGGATGTCCGCGAAGGTCTTACCGCCGTCATTAGCGTCAAGGTTCCCCAACCTCAGTTCGAAGGGCAAACCAAGGGCAAGCTGAACAGCGACATCGCGGGTCAGGTCCAGCAGCTGGTGAATGACAAGCTGGGCGAGTTCTTCGAAAAGAACCCTTCCGTGATGAAGCGGATCGTGTCGAAGGCCATCGACGCGGCTCGCGCCCGCGAAGCGGCTCGAAAAGCGCGCGATCTCACGCGGCGGAAAGGCGCGCTCGATTCCGGCGGATTGCCGGGAAAGCTGGCCGACTGCCAGGAACGCGATCCCGAGCGCTGCGAACTTTTCCTCGTCGAGGGTGAGTCAGCGGGCGGTACCGCCAAACAGGGGCGCGACCGCCGGTTTCAGGCCATTCTTCCGCTCAAAGGAAAAATCCTCAACGTCGAGAAGGCCCGTTACGATCGCATGCTCGGGCACGAGGAAATTCGCGCGCTGATTACGGCGATGGGTACGGGCATCGGCAAAGATGATTTCGACGCCGCCAAACTCCGCTACAGCAAAGTCATCATCATGACGGATGCTGACGTTGACGGTTCGCACATCCGCACCCTGCTGCTGACGTTCTTCTTCCGACACATGAAGGAGCTGATCGAAAAGCAGCACGTCTACATCGCGCAACCCCCGCTTTACAAGATCAAACGCGGCAAGAGCGAGAAGTACATCAAGAACGAAGCGGAATTCACGCGGGAAATTATGCGCCGCGCTACCGAGAATCTCGTGGTCGAATACGGGGTGAACGGCGTTGGTCCCAAGGGTCGCGTCGAGGGTGGCGAGCTCCGGGCGTTTCTGATGGATCTGGACGAATTCCAGCAGATCTCTCACAAGCTGGAACGCCGCCTGCGCGAATCGCGGGTCGTCGAAGCTCTTTCCAACCCGGCTTTTCACGTCGACAGCAAAGCGGATTTCAGCTCCCGGGAAAATCTCGAGGCTCTGGCCGCGGCGCTCGAACAACTGGGTCTCGATTCCCGTATCGAGGCCGACGAAGAGCATTCCGCTTTCGCGCTCACCTATCACGATTCCACCAATGCGCTTCGTCGCATCAGCATCGAGATCTCTCAACAGCCCGAATACCGCAAGTACCGGTTGCTCGCGAAGCAGATCGCGAAATCGAACGAACCCCCGTTCACGGTCGTCAAGAACGATCATCGCGACTCTATCCCGAACTGGCGGGAACTGCTCGACCACATCAAAGCGGAAGGGAAACGCGATGCCTCCGTGCAGCGCTACAAAGGTCTGGGCGAGATGAACGCCGAACAACTCGCGGACACGACCATGAATCCGGAGAAGCGCACGCTTCTGGCTGTACGGCTCGAGGACGTAGTGGCCACCGATCTCATCTTCACGACCCTCATGGGCGAAGATGTGGAGAATCGCCGGAAGTTCATCGAAGAAAACGCGCTCGATGTGAAAAATCTCGACGTGTGACGCAGAACAGGCCAATTGGCCTGTTCTCCTGTCCTGGCGTCTGGATTGCTTCACATATCCACCGTGCCGCGACAGGAATTCTTCCTCTGGCAGGTGCATTCGTTTACGGTTCGTGTCGCTCTCGACATCGTCGATAAGCTGAACTACGATCTGGCCGACCCGCGCCGGAAAGCGGACGAGGAGCACGGCGGAATTCTGTTCGGCAGAATACGCGGCGACAAGGTCGTCGAGGTGACCGGATTTGAATTTCTGCACAGCGAACACCGCCGCGGGACTCTTTACGACCTCGGCGCGCGGGAGCGCCAGAGAGTAGCCAGGTATATCGGCGATCTCGAGAAACGGCCGGGCGACAAACCCGTAGGCTATTTCCGGACGCATCGCCGCCCTGGCCTGTTTCTGGATCAGGACGATTTCGCTCTGATGAACGAAGCGTTCGCCGCGCCGTACGACATCGCGCTGGTTATCCGGCCGGAATATCCGGGACCTCCGAACGCAGGAATCTTTTTCTGGGAAGACGGGGACATCGATCGAAGGCAGACGCACCTGCTGTTCCCCTTCGATGCGAAGACGCTGCGGACGCAAGGTCCGGTAGAAACGTCGCAGGATACGCCTCCAGCGCGGCAGCCGGCCATCGACAAGCTCCGGCCTCTCCTGAACGTGAAACTGCCCAATATCTCGCGTCCGCTGGTCGGGTGGACTGCCGCCGTTTGTCTCGCCGCGATTGCAGTCGCGATGCTTTTGCCGCGCGGACACTCGGGCAGATCGTCGGATAACCCCCTCAATCTGCATGTCTCCCGAACCGGCCAGGCGCTCCTCGTCGATTGGGATCGGGATGCGCCTGTGGTTCGCCATGCGTCATCCGCGGTCCTGAGCATTGAAGATGGGGGAGCAACACAGCAGCTCAATCTGAATCATTCTGACCTCGAGCACGGAAGCGT
>DASZUZ010000379.1:0-5574 GCA_035547415.1 Bryobacteraceae bacterium
ATCCTCGTTACCCCCGGAGTGCGCTCGCGGGGAGCGGCGAAGGGAGATCAAAAACGGGTCGCCACACCGGCCGAGGCGGTTCGGGACGGCGCGAATTACATTGTGATCGGTCGCCAGGTAACGCGCGCTGCTGACCCGGTCGCCGCGCTCGCGGCGATCCACGAAGAGGTCGGGCCGGAGTTAGTACCGTCGGTGGCGTGACCACTTGGAATACATCGATCACTTTCTCGCCAACTACGGCTACTTCGCGATTTTCTTTCTCCTGATGCTGGGCATCGTCGGGCCTCTGATTCCCGACGATACGATCCTGGTGCTCTCGGGCATTGCCGTCCATCGCGGCCAACTGCAGTTGGGGACGACCATTGCGGTCGCCTACGCCGGCAGCCTCTGCGGAATCAGTCTCAGTTATGGTCTGGGGCGCACTGGCGTCATCTATGTCCTTGAACGACATGAGCCGCTGAAGCGCTGGATCCACCGGCATCTGCCGCAGGTCCAGAAGTGGTTCGAGCGGTACGGGAAGTGGACGCTGTTCTTCGGGTATTTCATTGCGGGAGTACGTCACTTCACCGCGCTCGCGGCAGGCATGAGCGGTGTCCGGCTCAAGACGTTTGCGCTGTACGCCTATCCTGGGGGATTTGCCTGGGTGGCCTCATTCATCTCGATCGGGTATTTCCTGGGAGCCGAGTGGGAGCAGATCCGGCACCGGTTCGACCGGGGCGCGATGATTGCGGCGGCAATTGTGGCGGCGATCGCGATCGGCGCCTGGCTCCTCAGCCGTCGCCGGGGAGCGCACACCTCTTAGGCGCGCATTCTGTCCATAATCGGCCAGACCGCTTCCACGTTATTTCCACGGCAGGCGTAAATCCGGTCGTAGAGGTTGACGGTGGGATCGCAGTGCGGGGGAAGGAACTCGATCCGGCTCCCGAGGCGCGCCTGGGAGTCCAGGTATCCGAACTCGTCTCCGCCCCAACGATAACCGACGCCCGGTAAGCCAACGGGCTCGGGACCGAACGGCCGATCGGTCGCGAAGGCCTTGAATCCGCCGTCCACCGTCACGAAGCCGTCGTGATTCGCGCTGATGACCGTCGTGAGGACCGTCATGGCGTTTTCGAAGTCGATGCCAAGCCGGCGATAGGCCACATCCATCAACGCGTAAGAACCGGCCTGCAGTTCCACAAGGTCGGGCAGTGCGAGATCCACGTTCCAGGTACCGGTGCTTCCGCCCGAAGTGACGTCCGTGTGGAGTCCGTGTTCCGCCATCGCTGCGCGCGCTTCCGCCGCGAGCCGGTAGGTCGTTTCGGAATTTCGCCGGCGTTCTTCGATGTCTTTGCCGTGCGAGCCGCTGACCGAGTAAGCCTGCACGCCACGCAGCCACAGATGACTTGCGCGGTCGATCTTCAGCGCGAGATCGAGTGCCTGGTCGATAGACGCGGCGCCGGTGCGGTGGTCGCCCACGTCGAGGTCGATGAGCACGGCGACCTGCACATTGGCCACACACGCCGCTTCCTGATACCACTCGACCTGCCGGGCGTGATCGACCACCACCATCGCGCCCGTTTCGACGATCCGCCTGATCTTTTCGGGATCGGCGACGGGTGAGGTCAGCAGGAGATCCTCGATGCCGGCTTTTGCCATCAGTTCCGCTTCGTTCACCGTCGCGACGCAGAGACCCTGCGCCCCTGCATCGATCTGGCGCTTTGCAATCTCGACGCACTTATGCGCTTTCGCGTGCGGCCGCAGGCGTTTGCCTGCCTGCTTCACTTCGCTCGCCATCCTCGCGAGATTGGCTTCGAATTTATCCAGATCCAGCAGCAGGGCGGGAGTGGGGATCCCCTGTTTGGTCAACACTGCTGATATTCTCGGATTATTCTGGACCGCATCGCAACGCTGAAACCGACCGCCGTAAACGCTATTCTCGCGGAAGTGAGAGAGGCTCAGGCACACGGCAAAGACCTGATTTCGCTCATGCGCGGGGAGCCGGATCTCTCCACACCCGAGCATATCGTGGAAGCCTGCACGCGCGCGCTGCACAACGGCCGCACGGGCTATCCGGACAACCGCGGCGAAAAGTCGTTTCGCGAGGCGGTGGCGCGGAAACTGGAGCGGGACAACCATCTGCGGTTTGACCCGAATACCGAGATTCTGGCGACTTCCGGGGCGACGTTCGGAATTTACGCGGCGCTGACGGCTCTGCTGAACGAGGGCGACGAGGTTCTGCTGCCCGATCCGATCTACGATGCGTATCAGTCTCCGATTCGGCTGGCGGGCGGTCAGGTCCGGTCCGTTGCGGCAACGATCGACGGCAGCAGATTTTCGATTCATCCGGAGGCGCTCGAGGCCGCATGGACACCGAAGACGAAGGCGCTGATCCTCAACACGCCCTGGAACCCCGTCGGAACGGTGCTGACGCAACAGGAACTCGAGCGAATCGGGCAGTTCTGCGAGAAGCGCAAGATCCTGCTGATCAGCGACGAAATTTACGAAGCGATCACTTACGACGGGCATTCGCACCTTTCTCCTCTTGCGGCGATGCCGAGCCTGCGAAGCCGGTACCTTCATATCAACAGCCTGTCCAAAACGTACGCCATGACCGGCTGGCGCGTGGGCTACTGCGCGGGACCGGCGGAGATCATTCAGCGAATGTTCATGGTGCTCGCGCAGTCGAGCCGCGGCCCGGCCACCTTTATTCAGGACGCGGCGGTGGAAGCGCTGACCGGAAAGTCCGAGTGCGTGAATGAAATGCGCGAGGAGTACGCCGAGCGCCGGGATGAGGTCATCCGGAGCCTCTCGAATCTCACGAATGTCCGAGTGCTGCCGCCGGAGGGCGGCTTCTTCGCGATGGTCGATGTGCGCGGGCTCGGTTTGCCCTCGAACGAGATCCGCCGGAAGCTGCTGAACGAGCACGGCGTCGTGGTGGTCCACGGCGCCGCATACGGTCCGGGCGGCGAGGGCACGCTGCGCGTTTCGTTTGCGAGCGGCGGCGATACACTGCGCCGCGGCCTGGTCCGGCTGCGGGAAGGATTGATGTGATGGACGCGCGACTGCAGTCGCGCCTTCAGGCGGAACTGGAGCAATCGATCGAAGGGGAAGTCCGTTTCGACAAGGTTTCTCGCGCGCTGTATTCGACCGACGCCAGCGTTTATCAGATCGAACCGCGCGGCGTCGTGATTCCCAGGAATCGTGAGGACATCGTCCGGGCGTTTGAGATCTGCCGCCGGCTGGGCTGTCCGGTGACGATGCGTGGTGGCGGGACATCGCAGGCGGGACAGGCGATCGGCGAAGGACTCCAGATCGACACGTCGAAATATTACAACCGCGTGCTCGAGGTGAATGTGGAGGAACGCTGGGTACGCGTGGAGCCCGGCGTGGTTCTCGATGAGCTGAACGCGCAACTCGCTCCGCTCGGGTTTCGATTCGCGCCGGACATCTCGACAGCAAGCCGCGCCACCATCGGCGGCATGATGGCGAATAATTCGAGCGGCGCGCGCAGCGTTCTCTACGGCAAAACGATCGACCACGTGCTGGAACAGACGGTACTGCTGGCCGACGGAAGTATCGTCCATTTCCGCGAGTTGCCGCGCGATGCAGTACCCCGGGGGGAATCGCTCGAGGCGGCCTGTTATGCGACGGTTCTTCGTCTGGCGGCAGAGCACGCGGACGAGATCGATCGCCGCTATCCGAAAATCCTTCGCCGCGTGGGCGGCTATAACCTCGACGAGTTCACCGATGCCTCACGGCCGGTAAACCTCGCGAAGATGATGGTCGGATCCGAAGGTACGCTCGGCATCGTGCTCGAGGCGAAGCTGCGGCTGGTTCCGCTTCCGAAGGCGAAAGCCGTGATGGCAATTCTGTTCGCAGATCTGCTCGAATCGCTGGCCGCGACCCCGATTATCCTGCAGCACAAGCCCTCGGCGATCGAGGTGATGGATAGAGCCATCCTCGACAACACGCGCCAGAATGCGGGGCTCGAGAAGATCCGCAACAGTTTCATCGTGGGCGACCCCGCGTCGACCCTGTGCGTGGAGTTTTATGCCGACCGCAAAGAGGATCTTCCGGAGCGTCTGGCCGCACTCGAGCGGGATCTGCGCGAACGCGGTTTCGGCTATCACTATCATTCGGAGACGGACGTCGCAGCGCAGGCGAAGATCTGGAGCCTGCGTGAAGCCGCGCTGGGACTTTCCATGGCCACGAAAGAAGACGCCAAGTCGATTTCGTTCGTGGAAGATACGGCTGTTGCGCCCGAGAAGCTGAGTACGTTTATCGGGCGCTTCCTCGAGATAATCCGCGCGCATGACACGACAGCCGGTATCTACGCGCATGCTTCCGTAGGCTGCCTGCACGTGCGGCCGGTGATCAACATGAAAACCGCGGATGGCGTCCGGAAGTTCGAGTCCGTGGCGCAATCCGTGGCGGACCTGGTGCTCGAATTCGGCGGAGCGCTTTCGGCCGAGCACGGGGACGGTCTCGTGCGGAGCCCGTTCATGCGGCAGATGTTCGGTCCCGTGCTGTACGAAGCATTCCGCGAGGTCAAGCGGACCTTCGACCCGTCGGGGATCCTGAATCCGGGCAAGATCGTGGATGCGCCGCCGCTGACGCAGAACCTGCGCTACGGCGCTGGATACAAGACGCCCAACCCGTTCACGTTTTTCGATTATTCGGAGTATGGCGGCATGGCGGGCGCCGTCGAGATGTGCAGTGGCGTAGGCGCCTGCCGGAAGAAGTTGTCCGGCACGATGTGTCCTTCGTACATGGCGACGCGGGAGGAATCCGCGTCTACTCGCGGGCGCGCCAACGTGCTTCGTCTCGCCATGACGGGACGGCTGGGCGAATCCGGACTCGGCGACGAGAACGTTTACCGGGCGCTCGACCTGTGTCTCGAATGCCGCGCGTGCAAGGCGGAGTGCCCGGTGGGTGTGGACATGGCGCGCTTCAAGAGCGAGTTTCTGGCGGACTATTACACGCGGCACGGCGTTCCGGCAAAGGCGAAGGCGCTCGGGAATGTGCATCGCGCGGCGCGGTGGGGCAGCCGCTTTGCGCCGGTCGCAAACAGGCTCGCCGCGAGTAAGCCGGCACGGTGGGTCAACGAGAAACTGCTCGATATCGATCCGCGGCGGACGCTGCCCGCGTGGCGCGCCGACACTTTCGACAGATGGGCGGCCAAACGGCAGGCTTCGAACGGGCGTCCGGTGACGCTGTTCAACGACACGTTCACGAATCACTACGATCCCGAGATCGGCATCGCCGCGGTGGAGGTGCTGGAACGGGGCGGATGCGGGGTGAATGTCGTCCGGCCGGGGTGTTGCGGCCGTCCGCTGATCTCACAGGGGCTGCTAAAAGATGCCCGGTCGCACGCCGCAAAACTGGTGGAAGCCCTGCACCCGATTGCCTTGCGCGGCGAGCCGATTCTGTTTTGCGAACCGAGCTGCCTTTCGGCGGTGAAGGACGACGCAATCGCCCTGCTGCGCGGCGCTCAGCAGGAGGTGGCGCGAAAAGTGGCGACGGCTTGCCTCCTGTTCGATGAATTCGCCGCAAAGCTCGATTTGCCGCTGCGGGAGGCGTCCGGGAAGATTCTGG
>DASZUZ010000380.1:0-1964 GCA_035547415.1 Bryobacteraceae bacterium
AGTCGCCGTCGTACCGCAGTAGCCGGAATTCAATCGTGAAGGGTCGGCGCGCATCGAACGCCGCGTTGTACGCCTCGAGCACGCGCGCACGGTCGTCCGGATGGATCAGGGGCGTCCATCCGGCGACCGAACTCTGCTCAGTGGTCAGACCGGTGAAATCCAGCCATAACCGGTTGCAATAGTTCCAGCGCTTGTCCGAACCCGCTGTCCAGATCATGACCGGCGCGGAATCCGCCATGTTCCGGAACCGGTCCTCCGTTTCGGCCAGAGCCGATTCGATCCGCCGTCTCTCCGCCCGTTCCCGGACTTCGGCGATGGCGCGGCTGACGGCGGGCGCCAGCCTTTCCATGCGCATCTTGAGCACATAGTCCGTCGCGCCATTCTTCAGTGAATCGATTGCGATCTCTTCGCCCAGCATCCCCGAACAGAAAATGAACGGCGTTTCAGGAACCTTCTCGCGCGCAATCGCCAGCGCCTCCAGGCCATTGAAGTTCGGAAGGTGAAAGTCCGCGATGATCAGGTCAAAGCGCTGCTCGTCCAG
The DNA here is from genome assembly GCA_035547415.1 of Bryobacteraceae bacterium. Classification (GTDB taxonomy): domain Bacteria; phylum Acidobacteriota; class Terriglobia; order Bryobacterales; family Bryobacteraceae; genus BOG-234. Next base: position 542 of record DASZUZ010000380.1, read on the forward strand.
AGCCCGCGAGAAGTCTTCCCGCGTATCCACGCGACGGGCTTCCAATTCCAGTCCGGCGCGCGAAAGATGAGAGAGTTCAAGGTCGGCGTCGAGGACGCTGTCTTCAAGTTGCAGAATGGCAATAGGCGGCAATGGATGCACTCAATATCGGATGGTCTGCATACGGGATCACTCAGCGGCGCGGGCGCAGACTTCCCGGAGGCGGTTCGTTCAAAACCGCCCAGAATACGCCCAGATCGCTGATCGCCTGGATGAATTCAGGAAAGCCAACGGGCTTCACGACGTATGCGTTGACGCCCAGGTTGTAGCTCTTCACGACATCTTTTTCTTCGCGCGATGACGTGAGCATCACGATCGGCACCGACCGCATTTCACGGTCGGCCTTGATCTGTTCGAGAACCTGCAGGCCATCGACCTTCGGCAGTTTCAGGTCGAGAAGCACTACGGCCGGATTCCCCTTCGTGCGATCTTTGAACGAACCGCGGCGAAACAGATAATCGAGGGCTTCCGCGCCGTCCCGCACCACGATGACCTCATTCGCGAGTTGCGTTTTTTCGAGCGCGATGAGCGTCAACTCCAGATCCTTCGGATTGTCCTCCACCAGCAGGATGGGTTTGAGGAGATCTGTCATACTCCTTTGATTTGCCTATTGAGTATCGGGAATCGAGAAATAGAAACTCGCTCCGCGGTCGGGCGTCCCTTCGGCCCATGTCCGGCCTCCGTGACGGGTTACGATTCGTCTGACATTGGCAAGACCGATGCCTGTTCCCTCGAAGTCTTCCATCTTGTGCAGGCGCTGAAATATTCCGAAAAGCTTGCCGGCGTACTGTGGATCGAAACCGACGCCGTTGTCGTTGACCTGAAAAACTGTTGTTCCCGCCTCCCGACGCGCTTTTATTTCGATGACCGCCACCTCGCGGGGCCGCGTGTACTTGATCGCATTGGAAACCAGATTCTGGAAAACCAGCCGCAGCATGAACAGGTCGGCGCAGACGCCCGGCAACTCCTCGACTCGCCATTCAATCTGCCTGCCGGCCGTGTCGCCATTCTCCCGCGCCGACCTGATTACCTCCGCCACCAGTGTCGCGGTATCGACCTCCGTCGGGTGGATCGTCGCTCGCCCGATTTGCGAAAAATTCAACAGATTGTCCACCAGCGTTCCCGCGAAATGCGCCGACTCCACGATGGTGCGGATGTAGCGCTTGCCGGTCTCGGACATTTCCGAAGACTCGCGTTCGAGCAGAAGTTCGGCGAAGCCGACGATATGGCGGAACGGCGCGCGCAGATCGTGTGAAACCGAATAAGAGAACGCCTCGAGTTCCTGATTACTCCGCTGCAGTTCCTCCGTCAGTTGCGCCATTTCCTCGGCGCGCCGCAGAACGATTCGTACGATCGCCTGCCGCAGTTCCGCCGCCGAGCTGAC
>DASZUZ010000381.1:0-7143 GCA_035547415.1 Bryobacteraceae bacterium
TCCAGTCGCCACGGGCGCGGTTTGCCGCAGCGCCTGCGCGCCTTCGCCCATTCGGCTATTACGTCGTGATGAAATGCGTTGCGACTTGCCCGGATTTTAGAGAATTCAGACTGTTCGGGGACGCCACTGTGAAACGAACCAGGCACTCGTACGAGTTGATCGGACCGGACTAGATGTTATCTCAACCACGGCACTGTTTGAGGCCGATGCGATTTTGAGGCGATCCGAACAGCGGGAACGAAGCAGGATCTTGGGCCTCGCGTTTGCCACGGATCAGCGTTTTGATCCAGGCGCCGTAATGCCATATTGGGCCGGGGTAATAGAACGCTGTTTCTTTCGATTCAACCTCGTCTGGCATGCGAATAAATTAGATTCCCGCCGTGCCCGAGCAGTTCGCCTCTGCCGCGGCCCTGTTTCACAGACTTCAAAGCGGAATCCGCAGCATGAGGTTTACCCACTCCTCCGCTTCGGTCGCGTGCCAGATCAACAGAAGTTCCTCGATAGCATCCCGAATAGACAGTCGTTCAGGAACGAGGATTACGCCGGCGCAATGGCGCTCTTCAACGCACTGTTGAAACCATATGGGCATTGTGCTTACATCGTGGGAGACTAGCACGCGGCCCAGCGATTCTGCCAGGTCCAGGACCTGTGGGTCTGGGGTCTTCTCAGGAATCACTGCCTCCGGTAGCTCGAAATCGATTGCCGGTTCCCTGATCAGCAGACCTCTAACAATCTTCTGATTGAAGTTGGCGTCGCCGAGAAAGCGGATTTTCAACGTCGCCCTATGGCAGCGTGTTCTTTGGCCTCGTGCAAACGTTTCGCCAGAGGTGAGGGGGTTTGCGCCTGCCTCTGAGCAAGCTCTTCCCAGCGGCGGTCGATTTCCTTCAGGTATGCTTCCACTTTTTCGGTGTTTTCGAGGTAGAACGTGATGGAACCGTAGATCTTTACAAGAGGACCGGCCATCGGAAAGGACCGGAGGATTTCGTCGGGCGATTCGCCAGCCAGGAATGCGTGAATGATACTGGAGAGCCCGATGCGCGTACCGGCGACGTAGTAGCCGCCGTCGCGCTCATCGACGTAGTTCTGCATATTCGCCATCCCTGGCTTTAGTTTAACGACCTTTGCACGTTAGTGCAGGCGATCAGTGACCAGTGTAGCGAGGCTGCCTCACTGGAGCGGCTCGCTCGTTCCAGACTCATTCCCCGCGGCACTGGCGTTGCGGAGAGCCCTCCGAACCTCAACGTCTGACCGGCATTCTCCCGCTTTTCATCGGAATACGACGTTTCCGCTAGCTCGGCGACTTGAAGCGCCCCCGTCTTTTGGACAGATGACCTATCTTCGATCCTCGAGGAAAACGTGTGCTTTCAACTGAATAGCGAGGAAAGATTACTCCGAATATCTACAAAAGCACCTACAGCCGATTTCACTAATTCGGTTGTATCTCCATTAAGCGCGAAGAGCCTGATCTCTTTTGGAATCAGCAGGAGGTTTGGTCGGGGCGGGGCGATTTGAACGCCCGACCCCCTGCGCCCAAGGCAGGTGCGCTACCAGGCTGCGCTACGCCCCGACTCTAAGAGGACTCGCCGAACAGCGAACCCGCGCCGGCAGGCCAACACACAAACTCGCCTGCCACCGCTCATCAAATTCTAACACTCACGCCGGCCCGCCCGTTCTCAGGGCTTCGTCACCGTCCCGTCCAGAGTACGGTCTGTCTGATACGCGCCGCCGCCCCGCACCGTCCCCAGCGGATACTTCGCCGCCAGCGCCTCATCGATATCCAGCCCCAGCCCCGGCTTCCCGCTGCCATACAGATACCCCTTCCGGATCTCCCCCATCCCCGGAAACATCTCATGCACGACCGGCGGAAAATGGTTCTCCTCCTGGATCCCGAACGCAGTGCTCGAAAGATCCACGTGGTACGCCGCGATCTGATTCACCGGATCGTTCTCCCCGCCCTCCTGGAACGCGGTCTTCACGCCGAACATCTCGCACATCGTCGCGATCTTCTTCTCCTGCGTGATCCCGCCCACAGCCGCCACCCTGCATCGCACATAGTCGATCAGCCGCTCCGTGATGAGCGGCAGATACTCATACGGATGCGTGAACACTTCGCCCACCGCCTGCGGCGTCGTGCAGATCTGGCGGATGTTCCGGTAATACTGGATCTGCTCCGGCGGCAGAATATCCTCCACGAAAAACATCTGATAAGGCTGCAGCCGCCGCGCCAGTTCCACCGCGTTCATGCCGCTCAGATGCGAATGAACATCGTGCAGCAGCTTCGGACCGAACCCCGCCTTCGCGCGCAGGTACTCGAAGACAGGCGGAATCGCGTCCACATACTGCTCCTCGTCGAACGCCGGACCCTGATAGCCGCCCTCCGCGCGATTCCCCTGTCCCGCCGGGATGAACCCGCCGCCGCCATAGCCGCCTTCTCCGTACTGGATCCGCACATGCCGGAACCCGTTCGCGAGCGACTTCTGCAGCGTGTCGAGACACTCCTCCTTCGTTCGCCCGCCCTGATGGTCGTACACCGCGACCGCGTCGTGAGCCTTGCCCCCGAGCATCTCGTACACCGGCATCCCCGCGCGCTTCCCCTTGATGTCCCACAGCGCCATGTCCATCGCGGCCAGAACGTTGTTGTTGATCGGCCCGTTCCTCCAGTACGTGCGCATCTGCGCCGATTGCCACAGATCCTCGATCCGGTCCGGATCCTTGCCGATCAGCCACGGCTTCAGATGCTGCTCGAGCGCGGCGATCACCGCCATCACCTGATACTGATCGTTCGCCGAACCGATTCCATAAAGCCCCGGCTCGCTCGTGATGATCTTCAGGAACACCCAGCGATAATTGCCGCCCGCGCTGGTCGTAATCACCTGGACGTCTTTGATCGTGAGCGGCGCATACCCGTTCAGTCGCTTCGCCGTCTGCTGCGCGGCCGCGGCCGGAATAAACGGCAAAGCCGCGAAAGAGGATTTGAGAAGATCTCGTCGTGTCACAGACTGTTAGCCTATCGCCACGCCGCCTCTGGCTCCATCCCTCCGCCGCGCACGGAAGTCGGCCGGGGAGCGGTAGACTCTCTGGTATGTCAGAAGAGCCCCGTGCCTCAGGGGAGTCCCATCGGCCCGCGGGGACAGACTGGCTTCGCGACACAATCGTATCGGCGGATGCTGCGCAGTCTGATGCCCGGCTGAGCCGCATCGCCGCCGCATCCGCAAACGCTGCCCGTTATATTCGTCTGCAGTTTGTAAATGTATACGTGCGGGATCAGGAACGAAGCCTGCGTTTCTTCGTCGAGCGGCTTGGCTTCTCCGTCATCCTGGATGTTCGGTTCGCTTCGGGGAACAGGTGGATACAGGTAGCGCCGTCCGAAGGAACCGCGGGCCTCGCGTTGGTCCTGCCGCGGCCGGACCTCGGCGAGGAGTATTTCGTCGGGCATTCCGCGCCCGTTACCTTTCTTACCGAGGACGTCGAGGGCACATACCGGGAATGGTCCGAACGGGGCGTGCGCTTCACCATACCGCTTCAGAAACCGGCCTGGGGCGGGGCATTCTGCCGCTTTGAGGATCCCGACGGCAATCTTTTCGTACTGGCAGGATTTGACGAAGCAACGCGGGAAATCGAAGCGCATCGCCGCGAGCAGGCCGCGCGTGAACAAGCGGAACGCCGGGCCGCGCAGGAGTTGGAGATCGCGCGGCAGGTGCAATCCAGGTTGTTCCCCCAACAAAAAGCCGGGTTCGCGTCACTGGATTACGACGGCGCATGCAGGCAGGCAAGGGCCATTGGCGGCGATTACTTTGACTTTCTGAATCTGGATAGTGACCGGCTCGGGCTCATCGTCGGCGATATCGCGGGAAAGGGAATGCCCGCGGCCCTTCTGATGGCCAATCTGCAGGCCGCGGTCCGCAGCCTCGCCGTTTCCGGATCCAGCCATCTCGACCGGTTCCTCGCCGCGGTGAATCGCGTGCTGTTTCAGAATACCGAAACGGCGGCTTACGCAACGCTCCTGTTTGCCGAACTAAATCCGTCCGCCGGGCGCATACGGTATGTGAACTGCGGGCATGTGCCTGCTCTCCTGCTGCGCGGCAATGGCGATCTCGAACGGCTCCCGTCAACCGGCACGGTTCTCGGTCTTTTTGAGCATTGGGATTGCGCGATCGCCGAAACATCTTTCGGCATGGGCGACCTGCTCGCCTTGTGTACCGATGGGATTACGGAGGCGGTCGATGAGAACGGCGTCGAATTTGGAGAGGAAGGCCTGGCCAATGCGATTCGTGCCGGTTCGATGCAGCCCGCCCGGGACCTCGTCCGGTCGATCACGGATGATGTCCTGCGATTCAGCCGGCAGGAGCAGAACGACGATATTACGCTCATCGTCGCAAAGTTCATCGAGTTTTCGCCCGGCGCAAAATCAAGCGGGCAGTCCAAAGCCACGGGCTTATGATTCCACAGGAAAACATCGCGGCCGCAACTCGCGCTTTGACCGGGGCTTTCGGCGTCACCGCCTTCGAAGACATCCGCGATCTGACCGAGCGGCCCGGCTCGAATCGGGCCTTTCGCATTGTCGTCCGTGGATCCGCATACCTGCTGCGGATCAACACCCGCCGCGGCGATATGCAACGCCATTTCACCTGCATGCGGGCGGCGGCCGATGCGGGCCTCGCGCCGCGCGTCCGCTACACCGGCATCGAGGATCGGATCTCCATCACCGATTTTGTCAGAGCCGTGCCTCTGCCGGCGAGTGACGCGCTGGTTCGGATTCCCGCCGCGCTGCGGACCCTGCACGCGCTGCCACCGTTTCCCGCAGCGCCCTTCAACACCACATGCACGTTCCTTCTGAACAACGGACCGGTGCTGGACGAATTCCTTCGGAAATTCCGGGCGTCGAACATCCTGCCTGAAAGCGAGACACGGGAACTTCTCGCGCGCCACGAGCAACTGACCGCGGTTTACTCGCGTCTCGATCCGGACATGGCGCCGGCTCATAACGACTTGTTCAAGCCGGACAACATGCTCTTCGACGGCAACCGTCTCTGGCTCGTGGACTGGGAGGCCGCTTTCCAGAATGACCGGTATGCGGACCTGGCGGTGGTGGCGAACATGATCGTCACCAATGAGTCGGAGGAAAAGATTTATCTTCAGGAGTATTTCGGCGCGCCGCCGGATGAGTACCGGAGAGCCCGGTTCTATCTGATGAAACAGCTTGCGCATATGTTCTACGCCATGGCTTTCCTGACGCTCGGATCGCCGGGTACGCTGGTTGACGGGCCTGAATCCTTGCCCGCATACAGTGACTTTCAGCGGCGCTTCTGGGCTCGCGAGGTCAGTCTGGCGGACAACCGGGCGAAGACCGTCTACGGCAGGGTTCATTGGGAACAACTCTCGCAAAACATGCGGCAGGCGCGTTTCGATAAGGCCTTGAGAATCGTTTCGGAGCGAAACGGGTGCCGTCCATAAGATCTCTGTCCGCAAAGTGCGGCCCCGGCCAGCCATCGGGCGGCCGGGGCCGGATCCGGACTACCGGCTGTAGCCTGGTGTGCGGCAGCCGCATTTGCAGTTCGTCGACTGGCAGCGGCATGCGCCGTTCGGGCATCCGCAGGAACAGTTGGTGCAGTCACAGGCGCCGCAGCAGGTGTTCGTGGCCGCAGTCTGGTCAGGCGCATTCTCTCGGTTCGTCATTGTTTTCTCCTCTTTTCCGTTCAGCGCATCATGCGCTTTCAAAAGGGCAGACGTGCGTCCACTCGAAACCTTACAGTGGCTTCTTCCGACGTTTTTTCCTGCCGCCCGGAATCTAAACTCTCGAAATGGATACCGAGCGTCGCATCAGCAGCATGGCAAGGAAACCGCCGGCGGGAACGTCGAACGAAAGGCAGAAGCCGGGCCACCACACCGGGACACCGGGATTCTGAATGAACAGGTGATGCAGGAAGTCGAAAACGCCGTGTCCGGCGAGGGCAGCTGCAACCAGCCAGAGGCTCTTTCTGAAGCCCGTGACGGCCAGGGCCAGAAAAGCGCCTGCAACCAGGCACTCCACAATCAGCGCCGCCATCGAACCCCCGATGACGGCAAACAAAATGTAATAGGTGGCAACCACTGTTGCCAGCATCGGATAGAACACGCGGTCGCGATCGAATCCGCTCAATCTCGCGAAGACGCATACGGCCACTGCCAGTCCAACCCCGATCGGATATTCCATGAATTCCTCGCCGCGCGCTTCAACCATGAACAGGGGCGCAAACACCACGCGCATCAGTCGCGCTATCGTTTCCTTCAGGCCGAAGCCACTCCGCAGTGGGAGCCGCCCGCCGACTTACAGTGGCAATCGAGGCACCCATGCTCCGCGCAAGTGCCGCACGCCTGTTCCACCTTACGGCGCAAAGCCTTCCTGGCGCGATGCACGCGGACGGCGGCATTTTCCGCCGAAATTCCGGATTGCTCCGCCAGATCGCCGAGTTTTCCATCCTCCAGGTCCACCACTCGCAGAGCATCGCGATACTCCGGCTTCAGCTCCGCGAGCAGGCCGGAGACACACTGGCAGATCTCCTGCCGCATCGCCGCATCCGGCTCCTGGCTCTCGTTGAACTCTTGGCCCCAGCTTTCCAGCGCGCGGGCGGATGTGGACCGGTGACGGTAATGATCGATCACGGCGTTACGGAGAACCCGATAATACCAGGCAACCACCTTCTCATCCTCCACCCCCGCACCGCGCTCCAGCCCGCGCGCGAAAGCCGCCTGGAGAATATCTTCGGCGGCCGCTCTCGATTCCACGCGTCTTTCCAGGAACGCCAGAAACTCCCGGTGTCCGCGAACCAGCCGGTCAATCGCCTCGGGGGATAACGCTTTGGAAGAGATCGCTTCGGTGCTCACCCACAAAGCCTACCAGCCCGCAGATCGGCTGTAACGCTTGCTTCCGACGCGCGTCAGCGACTTTGAAACCGCGCGCGAGACGCGGAAAACCGGGGAGAGAACCCTGGCCAGCCGGCTGTTCCCGCAAGCGCGTCTGCCGTCGTGCCCCATAAGGTACTCGTCTTATTCCTGTTCTCGGTTCAACACGGTGCGTTGGCCGCCAGACGACCGGCGGTGGCCATGATGTCACATTCCGACTCCCTGTCCCGTCTCATCTGTGGAGACAGGAGAAAACAACAT
>DASZUZ010000382.1:0-2199 GCA_035547415.1 Bryobacteraceae bacterium
CTTCCTCAACTGGCGAAGATTGCGGACGAGAACGATCGGGAATTCTTCGCTGTCCTCGATGCCAAAGAAAGCGCCGAACTGCGGCGCCTGTTGGACAAACTGGCCGAGTTCCATAAGATCCGTGCCGTGCCGATGGAGTAAGCCGGCGGAAATCAGACTGATTCACCCACACCACACACCCAGGAGAATTTCCATGAGCAAAGCGATCGAGAACTTAGAGGCGGCGCAGAAGCGCGCAATGAAGATACGACCGAAAGTCGGAGGGTTTCCCTACCTCGCCGAGACCCTGCGGCGGGCAGGCGTGACTCGGAACCAGTGGTTTCTACCCGCATGCCAGAGTGTGTTTCTGACCGACCACGGTCCCGTGGTCAGCCAGGGCTCGCCGCTGGTTACGGGCATGCTGGACGTTCCCGCATTTGACCGCGACGCGCTGATCTCCGCGTTGCGATCGGATCAGGCCGGCGAAAGCACGTTTCCGGAATTCCTGGCGGCTTCGTGGCGCGCCGGAGTCGTGCGTTACGATGTCGATTTCATGGCGCGAACGGTGGCATACTACGGCTGCAACGGAGAGGAGTATGTGGAAGCGTATCCCGCAATCGAGATCGACTTCTGACTAGTTGATCGCGTGTCGCGTGATGGCTTCGGATTTCGAAATCGATTCCATGCCGGCGATATGATTCAGAAATGTCGGCTTCAGCCGATGAGCAGATGGGTCACTGAAACGGATTTCCACGAGGAGCGCGCATAGAAGATGAAGCCAAAGAACACGATCTGCCTGTGGTACGACAAGGACGCGCTTGAGGCGGCGCGTTTCTACGCCGCCACCTTTCCGGACAGTCAGGTGACCGCTGTTCATCGTGCGCCCGGTGACTATCCGAGCGGCAAGGAGGGCGATGTTCTTACGGTGGAGTTCACCGTTTTTGGCATTCCCTGTCTCGGGCTGAACGGGGGGCCGGCGTTCCGGCACAGCGAGGCGTTTTCCTTCCAGATCGCGACGGAGAGTCAGGAAGAGACCGATCGTTACTGGAACGCGATCGTCGGCAATGGCGGCGCGGAAAGCGAGTGCGGCTGGTGCAGGGACCGCTGGGGCCTCTCCTGGCAGATCACTCCGCGCACACTGACCGATGCGCTTGCGGCCGGCGGAGGCGAGGCAAAGCGCGCCTTCGAGGCGATGATGACGATGGGGAAGATCGACGTCGCCGCCATCGAGGCAGCGCGGCGCGGCTGACTCGAACCGCCGAGCGCTCACAGCGTGTCAGATTTCCCGCGAGTGGCGAGGCGCTTGCGGCGCCAGACAAACGCCGACGCCAGCGCCAATGCGCAGAGTCCGGCCGTTGCGGGCTCGGGCGTTGCCGCGGGTTGCGCCGGCACGAGTTGCACTAGCGCGAACTGCGTCGTGGTCGTCCATAGAAACGGATTCTGCGGGTATCTCAAGTGATCCACACCAGCCAGATTGCCGCTCACGCCGCAGAGTCCGAACGCAGCCGCGGCGCCGACGCAGACGCTGCCCGGAGGTCCGCTGGTGACACTGGCGAAAATATCGAGGGAACTGTTGGGCCCGTCGATCGAGGGAATGAACGAAAAGAGCTGCAGGTTCGGCAGGGTATACGTGTCCATCTGGATTCCAAACCGCCCGAGGTTAGCCGCGTACGATGCCGTGAAGCCAGTCAGATCCGCCTGCTGGATGCTTCCGTCAGCTTCGACTGTACCAGTGAAGGTTCCCGTCAGAATATCGTTCACAGGGTAACCGGTCTGCGTAAATGTAAAAGTTTTGAGGGTCGAGGCTTTGGCTTCGCCGGGAATGAGCGCCGGAGCCAGTAACAGCGCCGTGATGATTGCCGCTTTTGTTCGCATATGAGGTGTCTCACCCTCCTGAAGCGACAAATCCAGGATGATCCCGTCATGAGAACGGCAGGTAATAGCACAGATGCGCCCGGACTGCCAGTTCAGGCGGCATCAGTCCTGAGTACTTCGGTATACTTCGCAAATCAGGAGGCGGGCATGCGGATTTCTTTTCGGGGAATGGCTTGGAAATCGAAAACAAGCCTTGTTGCCGTGGCCGCGCTGGGTCTTGCATCCTGCTCGTCCACGTCAAGGCCCGATCAGCCGCGGACGGTGAAAGCCGAAAAGACCTTTGCCGCCGGTGGAAGTATCGAGATGCAACTGGACGGCGGCGATTACGTTGTCCGCGCCGCTCCC
>DASZUZ010000383.1:0-2693 GCA_035547415.1 Bryobacteraceae bacterium
GACCCCGCGGGACGTTCTGACCGTCGTCCCCATCGGTCTGACGCTCGCGTTCGTGGCCTCCATGAACCTCCTGCTCACGTCGCGCGCCGTCGAACACTTTCGCGGCCACCACCAGCACCCGAAGAGAACCGACTCGGACGCGGAACTCGGCGCTTATGGCATCGCCAATCTCGCGGCAGGCATGTTCGGAGCGCCGATGAGCGTCGGTATTCCGGCGCGCAGCGTGGCCAACGTCCGCTGCGGCGGTACATCGCGGATCTCAAACCTCCTGCACGCCGTCTTTTTATTCCTGCTCGTCAGCCTGGGTTCCGGCGCATTGGCGCACATCCCCATGGCGGCGCTCGCCGGCGTCACGGCGTGGATGGGCCTCTCTCTTCTGGACGTGAGCACATGGCATCGCCTGCCCAAAATGCGGGTTGTGGACGCGGGCGGATTCCTCGTTACGGCCCTTGGCGTTGTTGTCGTGAACGCAGTCGCGGCGGTGCTGGCCGGTTGTTCGATCTACCTCCTTTACTCCGTTTACGAGCGATATCTCCGGGTCCCCCCCGGCGTGCCCGGCATTCCCGGCATTGCCAAATGAAAATACGCGGAATAATTGCTCTTTCATCCGTCATTACCAACAGGTGAAAGTCTTATCGGGAATTATAATTACGGGTCTGTTATTCGCGGCGATGCCCGCCATGGCGGACGATCCGCCGGCAAAACACGAGATCGGTCTCACTCTGGGTGGTCTGCTCGGCGGTGAGAAAACGGGCGGCGCCACACGGCTCGATCTCGGCTCCGGCGTCGCGCTGCAGGCCAATTACGGTTATCGTCTCCTCTCCGGTTCCGCCGCGGCGCTCTACGGTGAGGTCCACTTTCTCGCGAATCCGCTGCGCGATGTCACTTCGGCCAACCAGTCGCTGACCCGCGATGTCGCCACCCTCTACGTCACCCCGGGCGTTCGCGTAAAGTTCCTGCCCCGCCGCGCGATTGCTCCCTATGTAGCCGCCGGAGCCGGGTGGTCCCTTTACGAACAGAGCACCACAACGCTCGGCGGTAACACGAACCCCGCGTCCCGGCTCGTAAGCCACGGCGCTTTCGATTACGGCGCGGGCTTGGACTGCAAATTCTGGCGTTTCGTCGGACTGCGCGCCGAAGTCCGCGACTTCTTCACCGGACAGCCGGCGTACAACTCCGCATCGTTCCACGGGGGCCAGCACAATGTAGTCGTCGGCGGTGGGCTTGTCCTGAAGTTCCACTAAGCCGAGCGGCGGCAACGGCACAGCGATCCATCACCGCCTCAGATATGCATCGTCTCCCCGAATCCAGTCTTCTCGCCGGGGCGTAAAGAGATCGGTCGCCACGGAATCTTCCAGCGCTTCCACCAGATGCGGCGCGTTGGACGGAATGCGCAGCGCTTCGCCCGCGCGCACGACCGTCTCTTGGCCATCCACTTCAAACCGCAGCGCGCCCGCCTCGATTATCGAAACCTGCTCGTTTTCATGGTGATGCAGCGGAACAATCGCGCCCTTCGCCAGCCGCAGCCGGGCGATAGTCATCCGCTCAGTGTGAACAACCTTACGCGTGATGGTTGGGTTCATTCTCTCTTCGGGAAGGGATTCCCAGTTGTATTGGTCCATGCGACGTCAGTATCCTATGGTTTTCGCTATGAAGGGTATCGTACTGGCAGGCGGGACGGGCAGCAGGCTTTTTCCCCTCACCAAAATCACCAATAAACACCTGCTCCCGATCTTCGACAAGCCGATGATCTACTATCCGATCCAGACGCTTGTCGACGCCGGTATCAGTGACATCATGGTCGTCACCGGGGGCAAGAACTCCGGCGACTTCCTGCGGTTGCTGGCCAACGGCAAGGAGTTCGGGCTGAAACACATCGCCTACACCTATCAGGAAGGCGAAGGAGGCATCGCCGAGGCCCTCGGGCTCTGCGAGCATTTCGCCGACGGTCAGCCGATCTGCGTCGTTCTCGGAGACAACATCATCGAGAAAAGTATTCGCGGCGCGGCGGACGCTTTCCGCGCGCAGGAACGCGGCGCCCGCATCCTGCTGAAGGAAGTGCACGACGCCGAGCGCTTTGGCGTCGCGGAGTTCTCGGGCGATCGGATTCTTGGCATCGAAGAAAAACCGGCCCGGCCCAAATCCAATTACGCGGTCACGGGAATTTACATGTACGACGCGACGGTCTTCGACAAGATCCGCACCTGCAAACCGTCCCACCGCAATGAACTCGAGATTACCGACGTCAACAACGCCTACATCAACGAAGGAACGATGAGTTTCTCCTTCCTCGACGGCTGGTGGACCGACGCCGGCACCTTTGACTCTCTCCTTCGCGCCGCCAATCTCGTTCACAATAGCCAGGGCGGAGCGGCTGCCGGAGGTCAGGATTGAGCGCCGCCGCCCCCATCACGATCCGTCTGCCGAAATGCGAAAAAGGCATCGGAGACGTCATTACATCGCCGAACTCCCCGAAGCTGATCGACGGCGTTGTCTGTGCCCCGGTCGCCCTCTGGCCCGATGACCGCGGTTACTTTCTCGAAGTTCAGCGCATCGGCCAGGGCCTGGCCGCCGGATTTCCAAAAGATTCGACGCAGATCTCCGCCGCCCTGAACTATCCCGGCATTATCAAGGCATTTCATTACCACCTGCACCAGACCGATTGCTGGACTCCCGCCGTCGGCCTGCTTCAG
>DASZUZ010000384.1:0-5792 GCA_035547415.1 Bryobacteraceae bacterium
TCAACATCGAGGGCGCGCAGGGCCTGCTCAGCTATCTGAAGACCAAAGATGACCTGGTCCGCCGTACCTTCGCCATGAAGCTGTTGGGCTATGCGTTCGGCCGCACCATCCTCCCGTCCGACCTGCCGTTGATCAATCGCATGATCGACGCCGGGCCGGACGCCCCGCTGTCCGGGTTGATCTCCGAAGTCGTTGTCAGTAGGCAGTTCCGGAATCACCTCGGGAAGGAAAATGCGCCTGCGGGCCAGCCCGCAAAAGCCGCCCCCGTGAAAATGGCCTCGGCGGCCCTCAAAAACTCTGAAAAGGCAGGTACTCGATGAAGAGCGTAAAACTCAGCCAGAAGTCGCGGCGTCATTTTCTGAGAGGAGCCGGGGTCGCGCTGGCTCTGCCATGGATGGAGTCGCTTCCCTTGCTCGCGGATGAAGGCGCGCCCGCTGCCGCCGCCGCCGCGAACAAGCCACCCGTGCGCTTCGCGTGTATCTACTTCTCGAACGGAGTCGAAACCGTCGATTGGTGGGCCAAAGGGAAAGGCGCTTCCATGGAGTTCGGACGGGCATCCAGCCCGCTGGCTCCGGTCCGGGAAGACATCGTCTTCGTGAAAGGCCTTTATAACCATCAGGCCTTCGTAGGCACCAGCCCCCACCAGAGCAAAATGGCGAACATGCTCTCGGGCGCGCACGTCAGCACGGACCCGAGCGTCATCCGCGTCGGCGCCACAATGGACCAGGTGATGGCGCAGGAAATCGGTCGCCAGACGCCCGTCCCCAGCATCGCGCTCGGCATTGAGCCCAATGAGCTTCGTCTCGAAGACGGGCTCTCCATGATCTACGGCTCGAACATCTCCTGGGTCACGCCCACCAAGCCGGCCACCAAAGAGATCTATCCTTCCCGCACCTTCGATCAGTTGGTCGGCGACGGAAAAGGCCGCAAGCTCGACCGCAGTATCCTCGACGCCGTCCTCCAGGAAACCCACGATCTCCAGCCGAAGATCAGCACCGGCGATCGCCGCAAGCTCGACGAGTATCTGGAGTCCGTGCGCGACATCGAAAAGCGCATCGACCGCGCCTCGAAAGAAGAGCGCATCGAAGGCTGGCGCCCCACGCTCACGAAGCCGAACATGCCGCGCCCGGCCAATGAGATTCCGCAGAACATCCCGGATCACATGAAACTCATGCTCGATCTGACGGTGCTCGCTTTCCAGATGGATAAGACCCGCATCGTCACGTTGATGCTCAACAATGACCTTTCCCAGATGAACTTCCGGTTCGTGGAAGGCGTTCACGGCGCTCTGCATCTGGATCTCACGCACAACGGGCACGCCCCAGCTCTTGAGGCGATGTACCTCAAGACGAATCAGTATCACGTCCAGCAGTTCACTTATCTCGTCCAGCGCCTCAAGGCCATTGACGAGGGTGGTCAGTCCCTGCTCGACAGTTCCATGCTGATGCTCGCCTCGAACCTGTACGATGGCGACAAGCACGGCGCCGACCAGATGCCCATCGTCCTTGCCGGCAAAGCGGGCGGAGCCATGAAGACCGGTCGCGTCATCGACTACTCGAAGAAGGACAATGACGACCGGCGCGCCTGCAGCATGTATCTCGACATGATGGACCGCATGGGCCTCCATCTCGACCGCTTCGGCGACGCGGATCGTCGGCTCAAGGGCTTCTGGGCGGACGAAGCCTGACGCGGACGCGTAAGTAGGTTTACTCTGTAGGGAATGTCAATCGTCGCCGGAGTGGATCTGGGCGGTACGGCCATCAATTACACGTTCATTGATGCGCACGAGAAATTCCTGATCGAGACCCTTTGCGAGCATCCCGCCCGTGCTCGCGAAGGCCCGGAAGTCTGTCTGCAGCAGATCGCGGACGGTCTCAGGATCGCGGTGGAAAAGGCCGGATTCTTCCCGTCCGAAGTGGTCGCGATCGGGCTCGATACGCCCGGTCCCGCCAGCGCCTCCGGCGTGCTGAGCGCCTGTGGTTCCACCAACTTCGCCCATGCCCAATGGGCGGGCTTCGATATCCGCTCCGGCCTGGAGCGGCACATCGGTAAGCCCGTCACGTACCTCAATGATGGCAACGCGGGAGCCCTGTGGGGGCACTTCGTTCTCTTCGGCGGGACGAACCTGGCCACCTCCATTTCAGCCATCGTCGGCACCGGACTCGGTGGCGGCGTCATCGTGGATGGGAACGTCATCAAGGGACGGAAGGGATTTGGCGGCGAATTGGGCCATGTGCTGATTCCGTATCGGAGCATTGCCGGTATCGAAGGACTCTATCCGGAATGCAACTGCGGCCGGGTGGGCGATCTCGAATCGCTCTGCTCGCTGACAGCGATCGCCAAATCGTTGCTGCCGTACTTCCTGAAGCGCTATCCCGATCACGCCCTCGCGCACGCCGGGGAGATGCGTCAGGCAGCGAAGCTCGTCCGCGGGCTCGCCGAATCCGGCGACCCGATGTGCCGCGAGATCTTTCGCGTCCAGGCTCACGCTCTCGGCGTGTTCTTCGACGAGATGATCAACACGTTCGATCCGGACGCCCTGATCGTCGGCGGTGGCGCTATCGAAACGAATGAGGAGTTTCAGAACTGGTTTATCGCGGAGATTCGCAACGGCATGCCCGGGCAGCGTGTCGAACAGGCGGACATCCCGATCCATATAATGCCCAATGGAGATACGGCTGGCGCGCGCGGGGCCGCCATTGAAGCGCTGAAGTACGCCCGGCAGAACGGATTGATGTTATGAAGAAAACGATCGGTATTCTGTTGGCCGCCGCCGGCCTGGGGCTGCTCGTGATGCCCGCCCCGTCGGCTGCCCCCATCCGCGTGATGCTTCTCGACGGCGAGAGCGGCGGCCCGTATCACAAGTGGCAGCAGGTGACGCCCGTCCTGAAGAAGGAACTGGAAGAGACCGGTCTGTTTCAGGTCGAGGTAGTGACCGCGCCGAAATCGGGCGGGGATTTTAGTAATTTCAAGCCGGATTTCACGAAATATCAGGTCATCGTATCCAATTACGATGCGCCGGACTGGCCCGCGGACCTGAAAACAGCGTTCGACCAGTATATGAAAAACGGTGGCGGGCTCGTCACCGTTCACGCCGCGGACAACTCCTTCGGCCAGTGGAAAGAGTACAACGAGATGATCGGCGTCGGCGGCTGGCGCAACCGTACCGAAGCCTCCGGCCCGCTCTGGTTCTACCGCGACGGCAAGCTTTCGTCGGACACGAGCCCCGGCCGCGCCGGTAACCACGGTCGCCGCGTTCCCTTCGCCGTTACCATCCGGAACTCGGACCATCCCATCACGAAGGGACTGCCGAAGGTGTGGATGCACCAGGGCGACGAACTCTACAACTCCCTTCGCGGACCCGGTGAGCACATGACCGTCCTCGCCACCGCCTTCTCCGATCCGGACAACCACGGCACGGGTCGCGACGAACCGATGCTGATGGTCCTGAACTATGGCAAAGGCCGCGTCTTCCACACGACGATGGGACACGACATCAATGCCCTGAGTTGCGTCGGCTTCATGACGACCTTCCAGCGCGGAACCGAATGGGCCGCGACCGGCAAGGTAACGCAGAAGGTGCCCGCCACCTTCCCGACCGCCAACACAGTCAGCTACCGCGCCGACATCGCCGCCATGGACCCGCTCTTCAAAAACGGACTCAACGGCCTCGACGCGCAACCGAGGCGCTGACGAATCACGCCTGCCACTTGCAGAAGTAGAACAGCATCGGCTTCGTGCCCGTGTTCGTAATGCCGTGCAGTTTGTTGCCGGCGCAGTACATGATGGAACCGGCGCTCACCGGATACGGCTTGCCTTCCACTGTGATTTCGCCCGAGCCTTCGGTGACCATGATCAGCTCCTCTTCGGGATGCTGGTGTGGCGGGTGCGGGCTCTTGCCGGGCATGAGCAGCAGGTTGCCGGTCGTCATCGACTTCAGTTGGTCGGTCGGGCCGTCGAAGTAGACTTTCAGGTCCTGGCCGTTCTCTTTGGACGCCGTGGCCTGCTTCGACGAAACCACGGTGTTTTTCAGCTTCGGATTCGCGGCGTTCGACGCCTGTTCGAAAAGGGCCGCCACGGCGGCGGTTTTGAGGAAATCTCGTCGTTTCGGCATAAGAAGAGATGATAACGTCTCAGCCTGTCAGCCGGCCGTAAAGAGCGTTCTGCTCGCGGCCGATGGCGCGCCAGTCGTACTGGTTTTCAGCGGTTTCCCGTGCCTGCTTCTCAATGGCTTTGCGGCGGGCCGAATCGGCGGAAAGAGACTGGATTTCATCGGCCATTTCCTGCGCCCGGGGGGTCAAAATGACGTCCCGGCCCGGATCTAACCCGAGTCCGTTGATCCCCGCCGGAGTGCTCACCACCACCCGGCCCATCGCCATCGCTTCGAGCACCTTGATGTTGGTCCCGGCCGATGCCGTCAGCGGAGCGAGAACCAGTTCCGCCCTCCGGTATGCCTCGCGCACATCGGAAACGAAGCCTTCGAGTTCGATGCCGGGCTGTTTCAGATCGACGCTGACCCTGCCCCGGTGGAGGTCGAGGAAGTACTCCGGCCGCGCCCCTGCAATGACGTGCAGCGTGTACCCTGGGCCCAGCAGAGGCCACACGTCGCGCAGGAAGTACTCGAGCGCCAGCAGGTTCGGCAGGTGCGCGAAAGACCCGATAAACAACAGCCGGCGCGGCTCCGGCTCGCTGTCGGAAGGGCGGAAGCGATCGCAGTCCACGCCGTTGGGCAGCGTTGTCACGGAGCGCGCCCCGCTCACCGTTGCGGTGTCCTTCCCGGACATGGTCACGACGCAATCGACGTGCCGCCACGCCGCCGTTTCGAAGCGCCGCCACTTGCCGAGTTGCTGTTCGAGTTCCCATCGCGCCGCCCCGGTGGCGCTGTTCGTGGCCAGCAGTTGTTCCTGCAGGTCGAACGTGATGTCGTGCTCCACGAGGATGGTCTTCGCGGCGGGATAAGCCCCCGCGTACTGCGCCATCCAGGTGAATTCGAGTTGCACGATGGCCGCCTTCCAGCGCCGCGCCGTCTGCTTCAGGCACGCCCGGAACGCGGGGGACTCGAACTCCTCGACGACGTCAGGACGAGGCGTATTGCGCCGGTAATGGCTGCTGCGGCGTCTGACCAGAACGACCTCGCAACACAGGTCGAGCAGTTCGGCGGGCGGCGTGGCGAGTTCGTCGCAGAAGGCCATCAGGACGAGGTCGTATTCCTCCGCCGCCTGCGTCATCAGGTTGAAGATGCGCACCGCGCCGCCGTGGGAGAGCGGGAACGGCAGGTAGGGGCTCGCGATCAGGACCGTCTTCCGCGCGCGCCGCAGGCGGCCGGGAAACGCCGCGATGTCGCCGCTGCCGAGCGCCAGGACCTCGTCTTCGCTCAGGTCGCCCGTCGGCGCGGCCGGACGCGGACCGATCGGCGGAATATCGCGCAATGCGTCCAGAGCGGCCGCGTTGCCGTTCATGGCGAGGAGTTGGAGGCGGCGGATGGCGTCCATCCAGAGACGGCGGAAAAGGGCAGGGGAGCCAACAGCGTGAATCAGGAATCGAAGGTAGTTCTTTTCGACGAAGTAATCGAGCTGCCGGGCCGTAAAAAACCGGGAGGTGGTGGCGCGATGCCGGTGTTCCACCCTCGCGCCAGCGCAGAAAACGGTGGGCCAGCCGCGCTTCCAGGCTCGATACCCGAAGTCCATGTCTTCGACGTAAGCGGGATCGTAGACCTCGGAGACGCCGCCCGTTTCGCGCAGTTTGGCGGTGTCGAACAGCGAGCAGCCGCCGCTACCGTACAACACCCAGGT
>DASZUZ010000385.1:0-15267 GCA_035547415.1 Bryobacteraceae bacterium
AGAACCGTGCGCCCGACGGAAAACAGTGACTTTGGAAGAATTATGAGCGACGGAAACGACGGAAGCCGATCACGCCCAAGCCACTAAGCAGAAGCATCACGGTGGACGGCTCCGGCGTGGAGGCGGTCAGCGAGTCAACGGTAATTGCTGTCAGAGCTGTCTGGCTGGTAGACTTCGTGCCCAAGGTGTTGATGACTTCGATGCTGACGAGGTACTCGCTCAATTGGGCACCGGAGAATGAGAAGTGCTGGTTATCGAGATTCAGCGTACCGGACGTGTTGTAATACATCGAACCGCTAATAGTATTTCCGTTATAGAGCGAACTCCACGCTCCATCTTTCGTGATCGATGAACTCGTCGTTGTCGCGAAGGTCGTACAAGTGGCGGGATTATTGTATCTGTTCGGGTTGGTCCCCGGCGCCGGGTAGGTCGAGACTCCCGAGCAATCGTTGGCGTCCCGGATCTCCACTCCGTTCGTCAGAACGTAAGTGATCGTGTCGTATCCGGAGGTCTGACCGGGTGTATTCCCGAAGTTGAATACGACGCTGGTTTGCTGGCCACCAGTGGTTCCCCAGTAGTCGTTCAGCATCGTCCACACGCTGTCCACAGCATATATGCCCACTGGAATGGTGACCGATGTCGCTCCCGTTCCGCCATATCCTGCCCACGCATTGTGGCTGGTGGATCCGTCGTTGATCGAAGCAAAGCTCACCGCGCTCCCAGATGAATCGGTTGTGCTGAGTTGCCCCGTTGGAAATGCCGGGTCGGCGCCGTTCAACTTTTGACCGTTGAATATACTGCCAATGAACGGGCTGAGCACGAACGACCTGCCTGAGGTGGCATTCGCAACCCCACCACTCACGCAACCAGCGGCCGCAGGGCCGTTATTAACTACATATGTCGCCGCGCAGGTATTGGTTCCGGTCACGTACGTTGACGTGAGTCCATTCGCCCCCTGATTGCTTCCAAGTTGTATCTGGCCCGCATTCGCAATGCCCACGGCCGCCAGACTCAACATCGATATCGTTGAAATCCGAATCACTGAATCCTCCGGTCGAACACCCGTTCCAAACTTCGATTCAACACAAAGACAAATATACTACACGTAAAGAATCGAACAGAAGCTGTGCGGTTTTATAATCCGACGTTTTGCCTATTACGGAAGTACCGTTTCTCCTCCAGTAGTATAACCCAAGCGTCGTTATACCGATCACTTCTTTTTGCAAAATTGGAGCGGGCGGTACCGGAGATAACGATAGCTCTAGCGAACTGGCCGAGGCGAAAGTCGCACGACTGCCCCGGACGGCAACCCCGGCAGAAACACAATTCCCCCGGGATCCGCAGTCTGTTCGACCATTTCCTCGCGATCCACTTCGAAGTGGTAGGTGCGTCGGGGCTGCAGACCTACGACAAAAACGTCGTCCAGCGCATCGTCCGTTTGCCGTTTGGGGACCCGGAACTTCGTCGCGTCTTTTGCGAAAAACACCGTCGCTTCGTCGATGTCCATCGGTTCATGAGCCAGATGTGGATCCACTTGCGCGACGCTGCCTTTGGCGAACAATTGAAGCTGGCCGTCAAAAAAACCGATCCATGACGCATCGTCTTCCCACGTGGAACGAGCAAACAGCTGTCCGCCGACCTCGTCATGGAGCGCCAGCGGCACGTGGTAATAACTGAGTCCCGGCTGATACGGGTTCGCCCACATCAACTCGTAGGGAATCCCGAAAGTTCCGCGCATGACGAACCGGTCATTCATCAGAAAGCCCTGCAGCAGCTGCGTTTCCGGCGAATTCGAGTCGAAGGCGACCATCGCCAGTTCGGCGGCGCGCGACAACGCGGCTTTCGTCAGATCCGGCCCGTTTTTCTGAATTTCCCGGTCCGCCGGGATGCGGAACTCGTTCTCCGAAGCGGGCCAGGGCGCCGGATAATGCGCCATCACATGAATGAGTGGATAATCCTTGAACCAGGCTGGAAACACATCCCTCCCGTCAAAGTTCAGGTTGTCCCGAATCGCGTGCAGGAGTTCCATCATCGCGCACGCATCGCTGTTCGAAACCCGTAATTTCGCCTCGCGAATCGAACCGATGAACGTCTGGAGCCAGAACTTCTCGAAGACGTCGCGGAGCGCGCTCTCCGCCAGATCGGGCTGGGATTCGGAGAGCGCAATCGCCGCCAGCGTCTTGTTCCGCGCCTCTCCGATCGTCTTTGGCGTTGCCCCTTCCACGGCCTGCCGCAGTTTTCCGAAGATCGCCGTCTGATCCGCGCCGGTCAGCAGCGGTCCGCACCAGTCCGAGACAATCGCAATTTGTCGAACGTCGCTTCCCGGCCCCGATGCCCACGCTACCGCCCGCTTCCCGGCTTGCTGGTCCTGCGCAATCTGATAACGCAGCGCCGCCGTCCAGCCGGGCTCCGGAAATGGCGCATTCCCGGTCCATAACGCATCGAACTGCTCCCACCGCAGTGACTGGCGCTCCCTTTCGCGCCGGAGCAATTTCAGCCGGGCTGGCCGAAGGAATAACCGCGGAGATTCCGTGTAGACCCGGAACGAGTCCGGGCGGTTCTGCGCCGCGAGCCTCATCCCGGAGATTCCCAGCAAAGAAAGACAAGCCGTCCGGCGCGTCATCAGTACCCGATTGTGTCACAGGGTCAGCACGGCAGCCCCGCTGACGCCGTCGAACTTCAATGCCTGCAGCGCCCGGTTCGCCTCAGCCATCGGAAAGGTCTCGACCGCAGTTGTTACCGGAATCTCCGCCGCCAGCTTCAGAAACTTTCGTCCGTCATCCCGCGTGTTGTTCGCGACGCTCCGCAGGACGCGCTCCTGGTACAGAAGATCGTAACTGAAAGACGGAATCGGACTCATATGGATACCGCCCAGAATCAACCGTCCGCCCTTCTTGAGGGCCCGCAGCGAAGGCGGAACGAGTTCGCCCGCCGGCGCGAACAGGATCGCGGCATCCAGCGGTTTGGGCGGCTGCGCGTCGGCATCTCCCGCCCAGACCGCGCCGAGTTCCAGCGCCAGCCTCTGGTGCTTCGCCCCTCGGGTACTCGCGTAAACTTCGACGCCCCAGTGCCTCGCCACCTGAATGGCGACATGCGCCGCCGCGCCGAACCCGTACAGCCCCAACCTCGCCCCGGGACTCACGTCCGCCAGACGCAGGCACCGGAACCCGATGATCCCCGCGCAAAGCAGAGGAGCCGCGGCCAGATCGTCAAAACCATCCGGAATCGGATAGACAAATGCCTCGGGCGCCACGGCATACTCCGCATATCCTCCGTCCACCGTCCACCCGGTAAACTGCGGCGAATCGCAGAGGTTCTCGCGCCCACTCCGGCAGAACTCGCACACCCCGCACGTCCGATGCAGCCAGGGGACGCCGACCCTCAACCCCGACCCTTCCACCACCCCGACTATCTGATGCCCGGGGATGACATTCGGCTTTCGGACTGGCAATTCGCCTTCGACTACGTGCAGATCCGTCCGGCAAACGCCGCAGGCGCGCACCCGGATCAACACCTCGCCAGGACCCGGCTCCGGACGTGGAACCTCCATCCACACGAGCGGCCCTGACTCGACCGGAGCCGGCGACCGCAGAACGCACGCGTGCATCTGACCTCTCCCGCAAAGCGTGCCGGATTCGCCCGCCTGTATCCGGCATCGGGCGCCCGGACAGCGCTGGCTACAACCTAAGTATTTCAAACGGAAAGCGCTCGCGAGCCGCCGTGGCGCGGTCTTTGATTTGCTGTCGCTGCTATGATCGTTGGTTAAGTCTCAATTCCCTGAAACCTGACGTGATGAAAAGCCTTCAGACTGTCTTCGCATTGCTGCTGGCGAGCGGCATTGCGTCCGCCCAGCAGTATGTGATCTCGACCATCGCAGGAATCCCTGGCGTTCAGGGTTACTTCAATGACGGTTCGGCCGCCACTGGAGCGGAACTCGATAAGCCCCTCCGGGTAACCGTCGACAGCAAAGGAAATTACTACTTTCCCGACTACTATACGTATGTCGTGCGCATGGTCAACGCCAGCACCGGCGTGATCTCCACCATCGCCGGTAATGGGACCTATGGTTTCTCCGGCGACAATGGCGCGGCCACCAGCGCCCAGATCAGCGATGTTCACGGAATTGCCGTCGATTCCAGCGGCAACGTATACCTGGCCGACACGTCCAACAACCGGATTCGCAAGATCGACAGCAAAGGGAACATCACCACCTTCGCGGGCAACGGCACGCGCGGCTATGCCGGAGACGGCGGCGCGGCCACCAGCGCGCAACTGTGGTTCCCTTCCGCTCTGGTCTTCGATGGCTCCGGCAATCTTTATGTAGCTGATTACGGCAATTCCACCGTTCGCAAGATCGATACCAGCGGCAAGATCTCCACCGTGGCGGGCACAGGAAAATGGGGCTATAGCGGCGATGGCGGCGCGGCATCCAAAGCGTCGCTGGCGTCTCCGATGTCGCTCGCGATCGATCCCGCCGGTAATCTCTATGTCGGCGACCCGGGCAACACGAACATCCGCAAGATCACCACGGATGGAAATATCGGGACTGCGGTATCGAGCGTCAGCGCACAGAGCCTCGCGGTCGACTCGGCCGGCTCTCTCTATTTCGTTGACGGCGTCAGCCCCATCGTCAGGAAAATCCTTCCCTCGGGATCGATGCTGACGATTGCCGGAAACGGCCAGACCAATTACGGCGGCGATGGCGGCCAGGCGACGCTTGCGCAACTCGATCATCCCAACGGCGTCGCTGTGGATTCCGCAGGCAAAGTCTACATCGCGGATACGAACAACGAAATTATCCGGCTGCTTACGCCTGTCCCATTCTCCGTCGGCGCCGTGATCAACGCGGCATCGAGCGTTCAAAGCGCAATTGCGCCGGGTGAAATCGTGGCGCTGTTTGGCGCCGGCATCGGACCCGCCGCCTTGACGCAGTTCACCCTTTCCAACGGGTCCATCGGTTCGGACATCGCGGGAGTGAAGGTGACTTTCAACGGAGTCGCCGCGCCTCTGATCTATGTTTCGTCGAACCTGGTCGCGGCGATCGCGCCTTATGAACTCGAAGGCGCCACGACGGCAAATATTGTCGTCAACTATCAGGGCAACAACTCAGCCACGACCGTGGTTCCCGTGACCAGCGTGGCGCCAGGCCTCTTCACGGCGACCGCGACAGGAGCCGGACAGGCCGCTGCCGTCAATCAGGACGGTTCGCTGAACAGCGCCTCCAACCCGGCACATGTGGGCAGCATCATTTCGCTGTACGCCACCGGCGAGGGTCAGACCAATCCGCGCGGCGCCGATGGAAAGCTCGCCGCATCGCAGCCTTATCCCCAACCTCTTGCCCAGCCGGTTGCGGTCACAATCGGGGGCCAGTCTGCCGTTGTAAGCTATAGCGGCGCGGCGCCCACGCAGGTCGCTGGACTCATGCAGATAAACGTCCAGATCCCGGCCGGGATCACCGTGAGCAATGCCGTTCCCGTGACCTTGAAGATAGCTGGATTTTCTGCCCAGTCGGGCGTCACGGTCGCAGTCACCAACTAACGATCGCAAAACGCAGGGTCCTCATCGCGTCCTGGCAGTCGAGATGCTTATCTCAGCATCGAGGACGTGATGAGGATTTCATTAGCGATAACTGCGCTCACTTTTTCCGGTTTTCTTCCCTCTGCCGTTGCGCAGACCCCGATTCAATCAGCTGTGTATCATCCCGCTGCGGACAGTCATACAACGGTAACGAAGGTAGCTGAATATCGGAGACATCGCCGTCGCCGGCATGGCGTTCGAAAAACAGTGAAACGAGTAGGCATCGGCGCTGCGGGTGGCGCGGCCGTCGGAGCTTTGGCGGGAGGCGGCGCGGGCGCCGCTGTTGGGGCGCTCGCGGGCGGCGGAGCCGGGGCCATTTACGATCGCCATGAAAAGAAGAAAGGCAACTAAGAGACTTTCGTGAGATTTCTTTTCTTGTTACTTAGCCTTTCATTCGCAGGGTTTGCACAGAATGTCGAAGTTCAGACGCCTTACGTGGCCACCGAGCCCGAAACGGTGGACGCGCTCATTACACTGGCTAATCCGCGATCGGGCGACGTCATTTACGATCTGGGATGTGGCGATGGCCGGATCGTCATCGCCGCCGCGAAGCGCTTCGGACTCCGCGGGGTTGGCATTGACATCAATCCCGATCGCATCGCCGAGGCCACCGAGAATGCGCGCAAGGCGGGTGTTTCCGACCTGGTCACTTTTCGCGTAGGAGATCTCTACGAGACCGATCTCCGGAACGCCACCATCGTTGCGCTTTATCTTTTGCGGGACGTTAATATTCGTTTGCGACCGAAGCTGCAACGCGAGCTGAAGCCGGGTTCGCGAGTGGTCTCCCACAGCTTCGACATGGGCGACGCCTGGAGGCCCGACAAGGTTGTTCAGTTCGCCGACGACAAGCTCTTTCTGTGGACCGTTCGCTGAGCGGGATCAGCGCTCCGTTACCTGCCGGAACACTCGCAGAAGATTGCCGCCGAGAAACTTCCGAATCCGCTCGTCGGAATAGCCGCGCCGCACCATCGCTTCCGTAATGAGAGGAAGATCCCGCACATCGCGAAAGCCGCGCGGCAGCGTTGGTCCACCGTCGAAATCGCTGCCCAGTGCCACGTGGTCTTCGCCGACCAATCGAATCGCGCGGTCTACAACGCCGACCCAGTCGTCCACCGTCAGGCGGATCTCATCCGGGGCATCCACGCCCGGCATCGGAAATTGCGGCGCGATCATGCGGTCGATATCGAGAATCGACATCGACGCCTCGCGCTTTGCGATATCACCCGTGTCCCAGAAAGGCTTTCCAGCGTGTTCGGTCCGCCAGTCGAAGACGCGCCGGTTGTGGAACTCGTTGCCGATCTGAAATCCGATCACGCCGCCCTTCGCCGCCAGCTTTTTCAGTAGCGCATCCGGCATGTTCCTCGGAATGTCGTTAAAACTCCGCAGGCCGTGATGCGTAGCGATCACGGGATCGGTGGAGACATCGATTGCCTGGGATATCGCTTCGTCGGACGCATGCGACACATTGATGACCATGCCCAGCCGGTTCATTTCGCGAATCAAATCCCGGCCATGCGCCGTCAGTCCGTGAAATTGATGCTGGCCGCAGCACGAATCGACATAGTTACTGTCCCAGTTGTGCGCGGAGAGTTGATAAGAGCGCAAGCCGAGCCGGTAGAAATCGCGCAACAGGCCGAGGTCGCCATCCAGATCGAAGCTGCCTTCCAGATCGAGAACAGCCGCGATCTTCCCTGCCTTGTTGATGCGTTCGATATCCGAGGCCCTGAGCGCCAGATCGATGCGATCTTTATTCTTCGCGATCTGCGTCAGCGCGCAATCGATCTCTCGTAGCGCCTGCTTCGTCTCGAGCCGCCCGGGATAATAATCCTCCGGTACGTAGGCCGAGAAGAACAACGCCTTCAACCCGCCTTCTCGGGCGCGCGACAAATCCCATTGCCCGTCGGATTTACGCTCGGAGATATCGCCGCCATGATAGAACTCACGATCGACCGCATGGACATGTCCGTCAAACACCAGCGCCTCGGCATGCAATCGCCTCGCCCGGTCACTCGATTGACCCAGCATGATCGCCGCGCCCGCCGCGGCAATTGCGATAAGCTGATGCTTTCTCGCGAGAACACCCATGGCCGATTCCGCCTTTCGTCCGAAACTCGCCGCCGTCGTCACGGTCTATCGGAAATATTCGCACGCCCAGCATATCGTTGACCGCTTCCTCGAAGGGTACGGCTGGAACGGCGCGCACCACCATCCTCCAATGGATCTCGTCGCGCTCTACGTGGACCAACATCCGAAAGAAGACCTGACGCCGGACCGCGCCGCGCGTTTCCCTCAGATGAAGGTTTACCCTTCGATCCCGGAAGCGCTGACGCGTGGCGGCGGCAAACTGGCCGTGGATGGCGTCATCCTCGTGGGCGAACACGGTGAATACAAGCGCAATGAGAAGGGGCAGACGCTTTATCCCCGATACGAGTTCTTCCAGCAGATCGTTGAGGTATTCCGCAACAGCAACCGCGCTGTTCCGGTCTTCAACGACAAGCATCTCTCCTGGAGCTGGGACCACGCGAAAGAAATGTATGACACCTCGCGCCGCATGAAATTTCCTCTCATGGCCGGGTCGAGCCTTGCGGTCACCTGGCGCATTCCATCGGTCGAAATGCCATCTGGCGCTCGTGTCCGTGAAGCCCTGTGTATCGGCTACGGCGGCGTCGACAGCTACGATTTCCATGGTCTGGAGGCCATCCAGTGCATGGTGGAGCGCCGCAGGGGCGGCGAGACAGGCGTCAAATGGGTGCGGGCGTACCGCGGCGACAATTTCTGGAAAGCGCAGAAGGAAGGCGTCTGGCCCCGTGATCTCTTTGATGCCGCGCTGTGCCGCAGCCACACGCTCGCGCCCTCCCGGCCAGGTTTCAACGACATCTTCCCGACTGTTGACGACATGGTGCGGATGACGAAGAATCCCGTCGCCTATCGGTACGAACACGCCGACGGTCTTCGTTGCACCATGATGCTGATGAACGGATTGGTGGAGGATTTCAATTTCGCGGCGCGCCTCGACGGACGGCCCGAACCGTTCTCAACCCAGATGTATCTGCCCATGCCCCCCAGCCGCACGACTCTCGCGAACTTCTTCAGCCCTCTCGTGAATAACTTCGAAAAGATGTACCTGACCGGCCGGGAAACCTACCCCGTGGAGCGCACCTTGCTGACCACCGGACTGACCGAGGCCGGCGTCACCAGCCTTCACAACGGCCAGACGCGCGTCGACACCCCGCACCTCGCGATCTCGTACCAGCCCGCGAAAGAATCGACCTTCTGGAGAAGCTGATGCTCACACGGCGCACATTCCTCGAAACGGCGGCGGCAACCGCCGCGACTCCCCTGCTGGCGCAACAGCAGCCGAAGCGGATCGCGATCGTCACTACGGTGTACAGATATCTTTCGCACGGCCAGCACATGGGCGACCGTTTTCTGATCGGGTATCCGTTCGGCGGCCAATGGCACAAGCCCTTCATGAACGTGGTGTCGCTCTATGTCGATCAGCATCCGGAAGGAGACCTCAGCGCGGATCGCGCCCGCGAATTCGGCTTTCGCGTCTATCCGACCATCGCCGAGACACTGCGCTGCGGCGGCGACAAGCTTGCGGTCGATGCCGTGCTGATCATCGCCGAACACGGCGATTATCCGCGCAACGATAAAGGCCAGATCCTTTACCCCAGGTATGAGTTCTTCGAGCAGTGCGCAAAGGTCTTCGAACAGGATGGCCGCGCCGTCCCCGTCTACAACGACAAACATCTTTCGTACAGCTTCGAAAAGGCGCGAACGATGGTCGAGACGGCGCACCGCCTGAGATTTCCCATGCTCGCGGGCTCCTCCCTGCCGGTGACGTGGCGCCTGCCCGAACTGGAACTGCCGCTCGACTGCGAAATCGCGGACGCTCTCATGGTCGGGTGCGGCGGCTCGGACCCGATGGACTTCCATGCGCTCGAAGCGATGCAATGCATGATTGAGCGGCGCAAAGGCGGCGAAACCGGCGTGAAGTCCGTGCAACTCATCGAGGGAGACGCGGTCTGGAAAGCAGGCGACGAGGGTCGCTGGTCGAAGGAACTCCTCGTTTCCGCTTTGTCCCGAAGCGATTCGCCGCTAGGGGCAACCGTGAAAGACGGCCGAACGCAGGACATGGTCGCGACAGGCGAAATCCGCCGCATTACCCCGCATCCCGCGGCATATTTTATCGAGTACCGCGATGGCCTGAAGGCGACGCTCCTCATGGTGGACGGCGCGGTGAAAGACTACATGTGCGCCGTGCGGCTAAAGGGCGCGAAAGCGCCGGTTTCCACACAGTTCTTCCTGTCGCCCGTCCCGAATGTAACCTACTCGGCCTGCCTCGTGAATAAAATCGAGCAGATGTTTGCCACCGGCATCGCGCCATATGCCGTGGCTCGAACGCTGCTGGTGAGCGGCGTGCTCGAAAGCTGCCTCACCTCGAAAGCGCAAGGCAATCGCAGACTGGAAACGCCGCACCTGAGCGTCGAATACCG
Source organism: Bryobacteraceae bacterium (assembly GCA_035547415.1). Classification (GTDB taxonomy): domain Bacteria; phylum Acidobacteriota; class Terriglobia; order Bryobacterales; family Bryobacteraceae; genus BOG-234. The sequence continues at coordinate 10,077 of DASZUZ010000385.1, forward strand.
GGCGCCTCGCGAATCCCAATACTGCCGCGCGTAGCCGCTGCGAAGCGGGCAATATCCGCTTGTTCATCGCTCTTTCCCGGAGCGCCGTGATGCAGAATGGGTTCAGCAGCGCATGACCGCCACAGCCAAAGATTCGCCGCTTTATCACTCGTGGGTCAACGTGCGCGTGCAGGATTTCCTGCTCGCCGTAACGTTCCTCGTCCTCCTGGTGGTCGCTCACAACGGACTCGAGCGGGCGTATCTTGCCGCCATCGCCGCGCTCCAGCTGGCGGAAGGCCGCATCGCATGGCTCACAACACTCTGGGGACGCGCGACATCCATATGCCTCCAGCTGCTGATCTGCTGGTTACTGATGGATTTTACGAACAACGTCGCCAGCGAATACTACCCGGTGCTTTTGCTTCCCGTAATTTCCACCGCCGCCGGCCTGGGCGTCGCAGGAACCGTCCTCACGTCGATCGCTGCGATCGGCACTTATCTGTCGCTGCTGTTCCGGCTCGACTGGCGTGGATACGAGATCACTGCCGAGGGCATTCACACCCTCGAAGTCCGCTGCGTTCTGCTCGCCATATCCGCCGTTCTTGTCAACGTTCTCGGCGATGCCCGGCGTACCGAAGCCGCGCGATACAAAAAGGCCGCCGAGCAACTCGCGCAGGCGAACGAAAGCCTCCGCGACGCCGAAGCCGCGGTTCGAAGATCGGAGCGCCTCGCCGCCCTGGGCCAGCTCTCGGCGGGTCTCGCGCATGAACTGCGTAATCCGCTCGGAAGCATCCGCGGCTCGGCGGAGTTGCTGCAGCGCGCCGTCGGACGCGAGAGCCCCGTCGCGCAGGAACTCGCCGGCATCGTCAGGGAAGAAGTCGACCGGACGAACGCTCTCGTCACCCGCATTCTCGACTTCGCCCGTCCGCTCGAACCTCGTCGTGAAAACGTCGACATCACCCAGGTGATTGATCGCGCGGCGACCCACGCCAAAGTCGCCATCATCCGGAACTACTCGCCCGACGTGCCGCCGCTCGCCGTCGACCCCAGCCTGATGGAACAGGTTTTCATCAATCTGCTCTCGAACGCCGCCCAGGCGTCGGCTCCCGATGCCCCCATCACCGTCGTGACCCGTATGCTTGGCGCCGAGGCGGAGGTCGGGGTGATCGACCGTGGCTGCGGAATTCCTCCTGACAAGATCGAAACCATTTTCAACCCGTTCGTCACCACGAAGAAAACCGGAGTCGGACTCGGGCTTGCCATCGTTGCGAAGATAGTGGACGGACATCGCGGCCGAATGGCCGTGGAGAGCGCCTCCGGCAAAGGCAGCGCTTTCCGCATTTACTTACCGATCGAACCATGAAGAAACGCGTTCTGATAGTTGAAGACGAAGATAAACTGCGCCGTATTCTCGAACTCCAGTTGCTCGATTCCGGCTTCGACGTCGAGAAGGCCGCCACGGCCGAAGAAGCGTTGCCTCTGATCGACCGCTCGGATCTGATCCTGACCGACTTCAAGCTGCCCGGCATGTCTGGGCTGGAGATGCTGCAACTGATCCGCCGCCAGGACTCGCACGTGCCCGTTATCGTGATGACGGCGTTCGGAACCGTGGAACACGCCGTCGATGCCATGAAAGCGGGCGCGGCCGATTTCCTTCTGAAACCGTTCTCGCTCGACCACCTCACCACAGTGGTCAACAAAGCCCTCGAAATTCGCAATCTCCGCGATGAAAACCGCCGCCTCAAAGAAGAACTGGGCCGCAAATACCAGTGGGACAACATTGTGGGGCGCAGTTCGGCGATGCAGCAGATCTTCGCCACCATCATGCGCGTCGCGCCCACCCGGGCCACTGTACTGCTCGCGGGCGAGAGCGGGGTCGGCAAGGACCTGATCGCGCGCGCCATCCACTTCCACTCGCCGCGGAAAGACCGGCCGTTCGTGAAGATCAACTGCACGGCATTGCCCGAAAACCTGATGGAGAGCGAGTTGTTCGGTTATGAAAAAGGCGCGTTCACGGGCGCAAACGTCTCCAAGCCCGGTAAGTTCGAGCAGGCGGATACCGGCACCGTAATGCTCGATGAAATCGGCGATGTACCCGCGAATATCCAGGTAAAGTTGCTGCGGGTTCTCCAGGAGCGCGAATTCGAACGCCTCGGCAGTAACAAGACGCTGCACATCGATGTCCGCGTAGTGGCCGCGACGAATCGCGACCTGCGCGCCGCGCTCGAGGACGGAACTTTCCGCGAGGATCTCTACTACCGTCTGAATGTGGTTCCGATCGAGATCCCTCCGCTGCGCGAGCGTAAGGAAGACATCCCGTATCTCTCCCGTCATTTCGTCGAGAAACTCGCGCCGGAGATGGGCGACCGCATCGGCGGGATCACCGATGCCGCCATCGACAAGCTGATGCAGTATTCGTGGCCGGGCAACGTTCGGGAACTCGAAAATGTAATCGAGCGCAGCATGGTGATGGCTTTGGGCGAAAAGCTGGACTCGGACGACATCCGGCTCGACATGAATCTGCGGCCGCGTCATGCGGCTGGCGATGTCGGGCTCCCCGAAGGCATGAGCCTCGATTCCTATGAGCAGGAACTGATCAGGAATGCCCTGAAGCAGGCCAACGGAAACAAAAGCCAGGCCGCCCGTATTCTCGGCCTCACGCGCAACGCGCTGCGGTATCGCCTCACGCAGATGGGAATCGATAGCTGAAAAAATCGTGCAAAGATCGATTCATGCGTCTTTGCCTCATCTTGTCTGCGTCCATATGCGCGTTTGCGCAGTCCCCGGTTGATAATGCCTGGAAAATCCTCGATCAGGCAATGCAGGATGGCAATCCGGCGAAGCGCATTGAAGCGGTGATCGCACTGGGAGTCGTCAGACCGCAGGCGCGGCCTCTGCGAACCGCGGAAGAGGCTTTGAAGGACAAAGATTCAGGCGTTCGCCAGGCGGCCTGCTCCACTCTGGGCGAGATGAGATCGCGGGCGGCTCTGCCGGGGTTACGAGAAGCGCTGAACGACGACGCGCCGGAGGTGGTGTTTGCCGCCGCAAAGGCCCTTTACGCCATGAACGATCCCGCGGGCCGGACCGTCCTGATTGGCGTGCTCGAAGGAGACCGCGCGGGCTCGTCGGGCTTCGTGTCGAGTTCCATGCGGGAAATGAAACTGAAGATGCACGACCCCAAAGCGCTCCTGTTGATCGGCATCAATCAGAGCGCTGGACTGCTCGGTCCGTTCGGCATGGGCATACCGATCGCCGAGAGGCTCATGAAGGACAGTCAGGCATCGGGCAAGACCATCGCCGCGCTGCTGCTGGCGACCGACCGCACGGAAGAATCGAAGCAGGCGCTCCGGACGGCTCTCGAGGATAAGAACTGGACCGTAAGAGTCGCCGCGGCGCGCGCCGTCGCTTTGCGGGACCTTACTGATCTGTATAAGGACGTCGCTCCGCTGCTCGACGACAAACGCGATGAAGTCCGTTACGCCGCCGCTGCCACTTTGATCCGGTTGAGGCAGGCGCAAAACAAAACGCCCCGGCGCAAACCGGGGCGTTCGTAACTGCAACTACCTCCTGAAACAGGCCTCTGGCCCGCTTCTAGAAGTAAGCGCGAAGCGACAACTGCAGGTTCCGCGCGTCGTTGGACTTCGTCGTGACTTTCCCGAACGTGTTCAGGTTGGTCGGATCGAGGCTTACGCCGTTCCAGTTCGCGTGATTGAAGGCATCGAACGCCTCCGCCCGGAATTGGAATCCGAACCGCTCGGTAATCTCGAACTTTTTGAAGAGCCCGAGATTCCAGTTGTTGAAGCCTGGACTGTAAATCAGGTCACGGATACCGCTTTGATGGTTGAACGTGCCGGCGGTCGGCTGCGAAAAAATGAGCTTTCCGTTCGAATCGTACGGGTTGAACCAGTAACTCTTGTCCGCCCCGAGATTTCCCGAGTTGTGCGCCATCTGATGGGTATAATCGATTCCGCTGCCGTTGTAGACCCAGTACTGGCCGACACCGCACATGCTGCCGTCATTACCCACACCGACATAGTCGTTGCTCTTCCCGACGCTGCAGGGCGTACCCGTCTGCGCCTGGAAGATACCGCTCAACTGCCAGCCACCCAGCACCTTTCCGGCGAAGTTGTTGTTATTCCGCAGGAACGGAAGCTCATAGAGGAAGTTGGCGATGAACACGTGGCGGACATCGAACTCCGACGGACCCCACAGGTTACCTGCATAGTACGTATCCGGAATAATGTCGCGCTGGTTCGAACCGCTGTCCATGCTCTTGGAATATGTATAGGCTACGCCGAAGAGCACGCCCTTGCTGAGGCGGCGATTCCAGGACACCTGCAGCGAGTTGTATAACGAACTGGCTACGTTGTCCGTTTCGCGAATCGAGTTATACCCCTTGTAGGGTCGCAGCGCATCGATGTTCACGCCTGGGTTTGCGGCGATCACGGATGGCAGCGGTTGGTTGATATTCGCTTCGCGTTGTTCGTGGAGACCGCGCCGTCCTACGTACGCGACGCTGAGAACCGAATTCAGATAGAATTCGCGCTCCACCGTAAAGTTCCAGTTCCACGATTCCGGATTCCGGAAATCGCGGCTCTGCGTCGTCACCGTGAGGGGCAGGCTGTTGGTGGTGGTACCGCCCGGGTTGTCGGCGCTGCCGTACGATACGTTGGCAGTCGGCTGGAACGGAGGGTTACCGCCCAGGAAGATCGAGTCGCTCACGCCAAGGCGCGTGTAGAATCGGCCACCGCCCGCGCGGATAACCGTTTTCGGAGTGATGTTATATGCGATGCCGAGACGCGGCTGGATCTGATCCCAATGAATGTTGGAGTAATAGTTGGGGTATTTGCCGCCGCGGAACAGGTAGTCATAGGCGCTGTTATTCGCCTCCGGGAAACGCCCTTTGGCCGAATCGGGCCAACCGCTGCCGGGGATGACCATGCCGTTGTAACGATCGCCGGAGCCGGGGAGCACGGTTCCCGTCTTCGGATCGATGGTAACCGCCTTCGAGGGATCGTACAGCGTCGGGTCGAACACGATCATGTTCCCCCAGAGCGCATGATAAGGCTGGATCACGGTGTAGCGCACGCCGAAATTCAGCGTCAGCTTGTCGTTCACCTTCCACGTATCCTGCGCAAAGGGCTCGTATGAACTCCCGCGGAAGATCGTGTATGCGCGCTGCCCCAGTTCGGAATAGCTGTCGAACAGTCCG
>DASZUZ010000386.1:0-5741 GCA_035547415.1 Bryobacteraceae bacterium
ACGCCCCCTTCTTTTTGGCGACATGAAATCTGCTTCTCTGGTTCTCTTTCTCACGCTGAGCGGCTCGATGATCGGGGCCGGCCTCGCGCAGTCCACGGCAGCGAAGAGAACGTCCACCCAAAAGTCGGCCAACGTTAAAAAAACGGCTTCCCGGACAACCCCGGCAAAGCGTTCGTCCTCCCAAAAGGCGGCTCCGGGCAAATCGCATGTTTCCTCTTCCCGAAGAACATCCGCTTCCAGACGATCCGCCCCGCGAGCCACCGCATATCGGCAGGCGAGCCCAACCCCGGAGCGTTACAAGGAAATCCAGGCCGCTCTCGCGCAGAAGGGATATCTGAAGTCCGAGCCGACCGGGGTCTGGAACCAGGAATCGGTCGAGGCCCTTCGCCAGTTTCAGACCGATCGGAAGCTCGACCCGACCGGGAAGATCACGGCAGCGTCGCTGATCGATCTCGGGCTCGGGCCGTCCAATACGCAGTCCATCGCATCCGGGAAGCCCGCCGGCGCGGCGACCCCGGCGGAACCCTCGCGCGTGGAAGCCGCTCCCGGCGCTGAACAATAAGCGAATCCGCGCCGCCCGGGCGCCGGCCGCCAGTGGGAACATGGAACCATGGTGATTGGCGTTCCCAAAGAAGTGAAGGATCACGAGACACGCGTCGGATTAGTTCCGGGCGGCGTGGCCGAACTTCACGAAGCGGGCCACACAGTCCTCGTTGAAACTCGCGCCGGAGAGGGAAGTTCCCTGCCCGACGCCGAATATGAACGCGCCGGCGCAAAAATACTCGCCGCTGCCGCCGATGTCTGGAATCAGGCGGACCTGGTCGTCAAGGTCAAGGAACCGCAACCATCCGAATATCAGTACTTCCGCCCCGGCCTGACGCTGTTCACTTATCTTCATCTCGCGCCTCTGCCGGAGTTGACGGACCAGCTTGTTCGCTACGGCGTCAACGGTATCGCTTACGAAACGATTCTCGATCGCGATGGATCTCTGCCGCTGCTGACGCCCATGAGCGAAGTCGCCGGACGCATGTCGGTCCAGATTGGGGCTCAGTACCTGGAGCGTCCGAATGGGGGACGAGGCTTGCTGCTCGGTGGCGTGCCTGGCGTTTCCCCGTCGAATGTCGCGATTCTCGGCGGCGGCGTTGTCGGAACGAACGCGGCGCGTATCGCTCTGGGGATGGGCGCGCACGTGACCGTCATTGACCGCAATGTGAACCGGCTCCGCCAACTCGACGATATCTTCAACGGCATGGTGGTGACGCTCGCTTCCAACCGTTTCACGATCACGGAGACCATGAGGCATTCGGATCTCGTGATCGGCGGCGTCCTGATCCCCGGCGCCTCGGCGCCGAAGCTGGTCCGCCGCGATATGATCGCGGTCATGAAACCGGGCTCCGTGGTCGTCGATGTCTCGATTGACCAGGGAGGCTGCTTCGAAACCTCCCGGCCGACCACGCACACAGATCCCATTTACTTCGTCGATGACGTTCTGCATTACTGCGTCTCGAATATCCCGGCGGCGGTCCCGCACACCTCCACCTTCGCCCTCACCAACGCGACGTTTCCGTACCTGGTCGAACTCGCCAGTAAAGGCCTGGAAGCGGCCTGTGCCGACCACCCGGGCCTGGCCGCCGGAGTGAACACGTATCGCGGCGCCATCACGCATCAGGGCGTCGCCGCGTCGCAGCATCGTCCGTGGAAGGCTCTCGACACAGTTACGGGAGGACGGTAAACATGGCATCGCCGGCAGCGGACGCGGGACAGAGCGCCGTTCCCCCGTTAACTCGTCTGAGCGAGGAGGAACGACTCTTCCGGGACACCGTCCGACGGTTCGCGCAGCAGCAGATCGCTCCGCTCGTGCGCCGGATGGACGAAACGGCTGTGCTCGATAAGAACCTTCTCGGCCAGTTGTTCGAACTCGGTCTGATGGGCCTCGAGATTCCGGAGCAATATGGTGGACAGGGTGGTAATTTCTTCCAGTGCGTGCAGGCAATCGAGGAAATTTCGGCAGTCGATCCTTCGGTCGGCGTGGTCGTGGACGTTCAGAACACCATCGTGAACAATGCGCTTCTGCGCTGGGCGGACTCCGCGCAGAAGACGCGCTACCTGCCGCGGCTCGCGTCGGACACCGTCGGTTCCTACGCGCTGTCGGAAGCCGGATCGGGATCGGATGCCTTCGCGCTCGCAACGACCGCGGAGCGTCATGGCGATCACTACATTCTCAACGGTCGCAAGCTGTGGATCAGCAATGCCGCGGAAGCGGGACTGTTCGTCCTTTTCGCGAACGCAAACCCGGCGTCCGGATATCGCGGCATCACCGCTTTCCTGATCGAACGGGAATCCAGCGGCTTCATGATCGGCAGGAAAGAGGACAAGCTCGGGATCCGCGCCTCGTCCACCTGCGAGCTGATCCTCGATCACTGCCGGGTTCCGGCGGAAAACGTTCTCGGCGAGGCAGGCAAAGGCTACAAAATCGCCATCGAGACATTGAATGAAGGGCGCATCGCGATCGGTTCACAAATGATCGGCCTCGCGCGCGGAGCCCTGGACCATGCCATCCGTTATGCGAAAGAGCGCAGGCAGTTCGGGCAGCCCATCGCGGATTTCCAGAGCGTCCGGTTCGATCTTGCCCGCATGGCGACCGACCTCGAAGCCGCGCGCCTTCTCGTCTACAACGCCGCCCGGTTGCGCGACGCGGGCCATGCGTTCGTGAAGGAAGCCGCCATGGCGAAGTATTACGCGTCGAAAGTGGCGGAAGAGATCGCATCGGCCGCCATCGAGATTCACGGCGGCGTGGGCGTCACCAGGGATTATCCTGTGGAAAAGCTTTGGCGCGATTCGAAGATCGGCCGGATCTATGAAGGAACCAGCAACATCCAGCTTCTGACGATCGCGAAGAAACTGCTGGATTGAACGAAACGTCTTGTTGAAGGAGAGAACCATGCGTGGTCTGATTGTCTGCTCGATGCTCCTCGCGGGCCTGGCGAGCGCCGCTCCCCCGCCCCCCGGCTCCGAACCGAACCCGGAAGACATCATCCGGAAGTTCGCGGCAAAGGAGGCCGAATTCCGCAAGGCGCGCGAGAGCTACACCTACCGGCAATCGGTCAAGATGGAAGAGCTCGACCCCGACGGGAACGTGCAGGGGAAGTGGGAGATTACCTCGGACATCATCTTCGGACCCAATAAACAGCGCATCGAAAAGGTGGTCTACGCGCCCATGGTCACCCTTCACTACCTCGTTCTGACACCTCAGGACGAGCAGGACCTGCGCAACGTCCAGCCGTTCGTTCTGACCACAGACGATATCGGGAAGTACGACATCAAATATCTCGGCAAGCAGAACGCCGACGAAATTCCCTGCTACCTGTTCGAGGTGAAGCCCAAACAAATGTTGAAAGGCGAGCGGTACTTCGAGGGCCAGATCTGGGTGGACGACCGCGATCTGCAGATCGTGAAGACCTACGGCAAGGGCGTCGGCCTCCTGAAGAAGAACGAAGACAACCAGTTCCCGAAATTCGAAACCTACCGCCAGCAGATTGACGGCAAATACTGGTTCCCCGTCTACACGCACGCCGACGATGTGCTGCACTTCCAGACCGGATCGCAGCGCATTCGCATGGTGGTCAAGTATCAGGATTACAAGCGATTTGGCGCGGAAACGACGGTGACGTTCGGCGACGAAGTCACCGACCCGAAGAAGAAATAGGGTCGCGCGCTAGAATCGCAGTTCATGCCCGATACAAAAATAACCGTCAATAATGACGGCTCCATTCGCATTGAAGGTGATTTCGAAATCTTTGATCCGCAGGGCCAGAAGTTCGGCCTTGCGGGACGGAAAGTGATCGGTCTCTGCCGCTGCGGCCAGTCGCAGAACAAGCCGTTCTGCGACGGTTCGCATGCAAAGACCGGCTTTCAGGACAAGGTGGTCGCGCGCGACCTCCCTGCCCCGAAGCCGAAAGTGTAGTTACTCCGAGATCGTGATGCTCGGCCCGGAATCGGCGTTCGCTTCGCGAGCGCGCATCACCACCAGGGTCGCGAGTTCATAGAAATCCTTCGAGCGCGGGTCATCCGGTCCGAAAGTCGCCACCGGGTGGCCCGTATCGCCGCCGATCCGAACCTGCGGGTCGAGCGGAAGCGCCGCCAGAAAGTTCACTCCCATGGCGCCCGCGGTGCGGCGTCCTCCACCTGTACTGAAGACGTCGATGCGCTCGCTGCAGTGCGGACACTGCAGATAGCTCATGTTTTCGACGATGCCCAGCAGCGGCACTCGCACCTGCTGGAACATGTGAACGGCTTTCCGCGCATCCTCGAGGGACACGTCGGATGGTGTCGTCACAATAACGGCGCCCGTGATGGGGGCCGTCTGGACGAGCGACAACTGCACGTCGCCGGTTCCCGGAGGAAGATCGATCACCAGATAATCCAGTTCGCCCCAGTCGACACCGCGCAGAAACTGCTGGATGACGCTGTGCAGCATCGGTCCCCGCCACACCAGCGGTTTGTCCCCGGGATTCAGGAAGCCCATGGACATCAGCTTCACGCTGTAACGCTCCAGAGGCTGAATACGTTCTCCGATGGCGGTCGGCGTCTCGTTCGTGCCCATCATCAGCGGCACATTGGGACCGTATACGTCTGCGTCAAGCAGGCCGGTGCGATATCCAAGCCGGGCGAGCGAAATCGCAAGATTCACGGCGACCGTCGTTTTTCCCACGCCGCCCTTGCCGCTTCCCACCGCGATCAGATTCGACACTCCGGCAATCGGCAGCTTCGGCTGCATCTGTTGTCCAGGACTCATGTGATTCCATCTTAGCGATGGCTAGAGCATCAACTGTCCGCCGTTGACTTCGATCGTCTCTCCGGCCACATAGCTGGCCGCGTCCGACGCGAGAAATGCGATCGCCTTCGCGCACTCCATCGAAGTGCCGACCCGGCCCATCGGAATCCCCGCAACGAAATTTCTGATCATTTCGGGCGTCGAAAAAACCTCATGAAACGGCGTGTCGATGACGCCCGGCGAAACCGCGTTCACGCGAATACCGTGCGGCGCGAGTTCCCTCGCCATGCCCTTGGTCATCGTGATCAGCGCGCCTTTGGCGGTGGCGTAGGCCAGCGCTCCGGGCCCGCCGCCGTTTCGTCCGGCGATCGAAACGATATTGATGATGGCTCCCGTCTTCCTCTCGATCATGGAAGGCGCTACCAGTTGTGAGCACAGCATGGCGCTGTTGAGGTTGAGATTGATGATCTCGTTCCAGCGCTCTTCGGTGATCTCGTTGAGTTTCTGGCGCTGCACCAGAGAGCCGGCATTGTTAACAAGGATATCGATCGGCCCCAACTCCGTGGTCACGCTCTTGACCAGCGACTGGATCTCCGCTGTTTTCCGGACGTCTCCCCGAAGCGCGATGATCCTGGCGCCCGTCGCCGCGATCGAATCGCGCACCTCGTTCGCCCCCTTCTCGTTATGGAAATAGCCGATGGCCACTTTGGCTCCGAGGTCGGCGAAAATCGCGGCCGTCGCGGCGCCGATACCGGAAGATCCACCCGTGATGAAGGCTGTTTTGCCAGTAAGATCGAGATAGTTGCGCATTTATCGAAGGCCCAGATTATCAGATGGGTATTGACGCAGGGAAAAGACACAGCTATCGCACATCGCTCCGGTGGACAGGCGCCGGCGCGCGCGGAACGAGCGGCTACGCGGCTTATAGCCGCGACCACGAGATCACCGGCGAGGGCAAGACAGAACC
>DASZUZ010000387.1:0-5579 GCA_035547415.1 Bryobacteraceae bacterium
ACATCGCGCTCGGCCCCACCGCTGCCGGTGTGCCGCTTCGGGTCCGAGATGTGGGCCAGGTGACGATCGGACCTGACATCCGGCGTGGACTCGCGGACCTCAATGGCGAGGGCGAAGCCGTGTCGGGTATCGTCATCATGCGCAACGGCGAGAACGCCCTGCGGGTGATCGATCGGGTGAAAACCCGGATTCACCAACTCGAGCCGGGATTTCCACCGGGAGTCAGGCTGATCCCGATCTACGACCGGTCCGCACTGATACGCGAGACGGTCGCGACGGCGGGGCAGACCATCCTCGAGGTGGCAATCACGGTCGCGCTGATCGTCCTTGTGTTCCTGTGGCACTTTCCGAGCGCGGTGATCCCGATCCTTACGATGCCTGTCGCCGTGCTGTTGTCCTTCATTCCACTCCGGATGCTGGGAATCAGCGGCAACATCATGTCGCTCGCCGGCATCGCGATCGCGTTCAGCGAGTTGGTGGACGCTTCCATCGTGGTTGTCGAACAGACGCATAAACACCTCGAATTGTGGCAGAGGACGGGACGCATTCGAGCATGCCGCAGCGTCGTCCTGGATGCGATCAAACAGGTTGCCCCGCCCAGTTTTTTCGCGCTCCTCGTGATCGCCATCGCCTTCCTGCCTGTTCTGACTTTGCAGGCCGAAGAAGGCCGGATGTTCCGGCCACTGGCGTATGCGAAATCGATTCCCATGGCGGTTGCCGCGATTCTCGCAATCACGCTCGATCCGGTATTACGCCTGACGCTGACCCGAATGAGGCGCCTCCGGTTCAAGCCAGGCTGGCTCTGCCGCGTCGCGAACGCTTTGCTCGCCAGTGAGGTAAAGGCGGAGGAGTCGAATCCGGTCAGCCGCGTGATGATGAGAGTCTACGAACCGGTCGTGCGCTGGACGCTGCGCTGGAAATGGGTGGTGATCGGAGTGGCAGCCGCCCTGGTTGCGATCACGGTCCCGGCGTTTCGGGCTCTGGGATCGGAGGCAATGCCGCCGCTCGAAGAGGGGGCTTTGTTGTACATGCCCACGACTCTGCCGGGCATCTCGATCGAACAGGCGCGGCAAGTGCTCCAGGCGAGCGATCGAGTCATCCGCAAATTTCCCGAAGTGGACCAGGTTCTCGGGAAAGCGGGTCGTGCGGAAACGGCGACGGATCCGGCGCCGCTTTCGATGCTCGAAACGGTCATTATCCTGAAGCCCCGGAGCGCATGGCGTCACGTTAATACGTGGTATTCGTCGTGGGCCCCTGCGTGGTCGAAGGCCGTTTTTCGACGGATCACGCCCGACACAATCTCGAAAGAGCAGCTTGTCGGAGAGATGAATCGCGCGCTTCGGTTTCCCGGACTGACAAATTCCTGGACCATGCCGATCCGCGGCCGTACCGACATGCTGGCGACCGGCATTCGGACGCCTGTCGGACTGAAGATAACGGGTTCGGATGTGAAGGAGATACAGGATGTCGGCCGGCAGGTTGAGGCGATGCTGAAGACGATCCCCGGCGCGGCCAGTGTTATCTCCGAACGCGCCGCGGACGGCTACTTCCTCGATGTGCGATGGGACCGCGAGAAGCTGGCGCGATTCGGCGTCAGCGTTGCGGACGCGCAGCGGCTCGTTGACCATGCGATCGGCGGCGACAACGTCAGCACGGTTGTTCTCGGGCCGGAGCGTTACGCTGTCAACGTTCGGTATCAACGCGATTTTCGGAGCGATCTCCCGGCCATCGGCGATATTCCGGTGCCCGCCGCCGATGGAATTCAGCTCCCGCTCCGCCAACTGGCGGACGTGCGGATCGCCAACGGCCCCGCAATGATCCGCAACGAGGACGGACTGCTGACCGGATACGTATATGTCGATATCAGGGGCCGCGATGAGCAGGGCTTCATCCAGGAGGCTGACCAGCTCCTGCGCAATCGCCTGAAGCTGCCCGCGGGCTACGCAGTCACCTGGAGCGGCCAGTATGAAGCGATGCAGCGCATGAGAGAACGGTTGAAACTTGTCGCACCGGCCACGTTGTTCCTCATCTTTCTTTTACTGATCCTGAACACGGGTTCAGCCTCCAAAGCGTTGATCGTTTTGCTCGCGGCCCCCTTTTCGGCCGTTGGCGCAATCTGGTTTCTCTACTTCGCCGGATTTCACATGAGCATCGGCGTATGGGTCGGGTTGATCGCGTTGCTTGGCGTCGACGCCGAGACCGGAGTCTTCATGCTGCTTTATCTGGATCTGGCATTCGAAAAAGCGAAACAAGATGGACGCATGCGGAGCCTGGCCGAACTTCGGGAAGCGATCGTTGGGGGCGCCGCGAAACGTCTGCGGCCTAAATTCATGACTTTTGCTACAACCTGCATTGGCCTGTTTCCGATCATGTGGGCCACCGGCGCGGGGGCCGATACGATGAAGAGAATCGCCGCTCCGATGGCAGGTGGCATCTTCTCGTCCTTTCTGCTCGAACTTCTCGTCTATCCGGCGATCTATGAAATCTGGCGCTGGAATGAGGTCAAACGTGCCGTGAGATGCGGTTCGGCGCAGTTGAGGTCGGAAGCGAAGATTGCACTGGCGTCCGGCTCGATGTCGATCGCGCAGATCCAATCCGAGGAGTATTAATGATCCTCCGGAAGAGCGTCAGGCTGGCCAGCCTGCTCGAATTGGTGTTCGTCGTCGGAGGCGCCGGAGTCGCGCAGACACGCCTGCCGGCATCGACGGTACCCGGCACACCCCCGACCACCTATAAAGGGATTTCCTACGTGCATGGACAACTCAACATCAACAGCGCCAACACCAATCTGGCCGAGATACTGACCGCGGTGGCCCGGCTGACAGGCGCGGATCTGGACATCCCGCCCGCCGCGAGTAACGAGCGGATTCCGGCGATCCATCTGGGTCCGGGGCCGGCCAGGCGAATTGTCGAATCTCTGCTCGATGACTCGGATTTCGATTTCCTGATCCAATCCTCCGAAAGCGATCCGGATACGATCAGCAATGTTCTGCTGACCGTCCGAGACAAGACACCGGCTGGAACAACTCCCCGGCAGAGGCTTGCGCAGTTCACCCCACCTCCGCCCGAGCCCGCGAGTCCCGTCCCGACGACGGAAGCGGCAATGCTGCAGGCGGAGGCCTCTTCCACGCCTGAACCAGCGCCGGCCGAAGCGCCGCCACCGCCTTCGAATCCGCGCGTTGCCGCGGCGGCGCAGGCAGATCCACAAAGAATCGGCGCTCTGGCGCCGCCGGCGAGTCTGGACTCGCAATCCATCAGCCAGCAACTGCAGCAGATGTATCAGCAACGAATGCAAATGACCCAGCAAGACCGTCAGGCGGCATCGCCGGGCCATCCTTAGTATTCAATCAAGGCATCAGTTCAGCGAGCGCTTCATCCGGCGGCGAATCGGAAGGAGACAGAATGCGCCGACACACAGAAGCCCTGTCGCCGGCTCCGGAGTGCGTGCGGTCGCGACGCTGACCGCTCTGCCGCTCACGAGATTGATTGTGTTTGTGTTGATCGGACTGGTCGAGAATGTTTCGTCGCCTCCGGCCAGCGATGAGGTTCCTCCGGCGCTTGTGAGATCGGGGTTGAAAGCAAAGCTGAGCGTCAGGATGTTCGCGCTCGTGGTGAAGATGAACTCAAACTGGTCGGTGCAGCATTGGCCGGCGATGAAGGTAGAGTTCGCGGGCGTGTAGTCGAAATTGAACGCGCCCAGCAGGTTCCAGTCCGAGGGAGCTCCGGCTGCGGGATCGTAGGTCAACGTTCCCGTCAGCACGGAGTTGTTCGCAAAGGTTCCGCTGATCGTCCAGACGAGAGGCGAGGCCTCGCAGGGTGTCGTCAGGGCTGCACCGGACGCGAACATCAGCGCCGCGATCACGCCCTTCGTGAAAAGATTCTTGAGCATAAGATTTGCTGCTTTGACTCCGATCTGTGATTTGCAACGCCCACGCAGGCGTTACTTTTCAGGAGACTGCAGTACCGGAGTCATCTTCTTTGCGCTGCGACAATATTTCTCTGGTAAAGTGATCGTCCGAACGAAGGCGTCAATCCGGCTTACACTCCCCGCAGGTCTTTGAGAAGGCGAGTCCCGGGCTGACGCGTGGCGGTGGTTTTTACGTTTTGGAATGCGGAATAGTCAGGTACGCCAGTCCGCGCCAGCCGTGTCTACCAGTACTGCCACTTTCCGAGTGCGAAAACTGAAGTTGCCAGCAGGGCGTTGGTGGTTGCGTGCGCCACGATGCCGTCGACGAGGCGGCCGCGCCTCATCACCGCTCCCGCGTAGCAAAAACCGGCCAGTGTGCCCGCCAGCCAGCGGTCGCCATGCAGAAAGCCAAATAACGCGGAGGATACGACAAAAGAGACCCATGTGAAGGACCGGAGCGACACGGACTCGAAGTCGTCCGAGATGAGACGGCGCAAAAGGAAGCCCCGGAAGGCGAGTTCCTCGGCAATTGCAACCGTCGTGACAGCGGCGAGGATCCGGAAAGTCAGCCAGGTATAGCGCGCCAGTGGAGTGGCTGCGAGCAAGGCGGCCGGCGCCGCCTGGGCCGCATGTCCGAGGAGACGATCCAGCGCAACCCACAGGACAAAAACCAGTGCGCCGATCGCTGGTCCGGCCCAGGTGAATCTCCACACAAGGCCAGCGTATCTCTTCCGAAAGTGCCAGAGCATCGCGGCCGCGGCGAAGAACCGGAACGGATAAAGCCACTCAAACCCGGCACTCACGGCCGCCGACAGCATACCGACCGCAAGGATGGCGAGGAGCGGCATCAGGTAAGGCGCGACAGGATTGGCGACTGAGGCAGGAGCGGCGTCCCGCCGCAGCCACGGGATCCGGCGGGCGCTGGCGGCAAAGACCAGAGCAACGATGTTGAAGACGATCCAGCCGGCCTGCGAATGAAACCCTTCGAGCGCGGCCCGCGAGGCGCCGGCGCTGCCAATGAGGATCAGCGCCGAGATACGCGCGATATTCAGCAGGAACATCAGCGCAACGCCGATGGGGAGGAGCGCCAGGGCGTTCGGGAAGCGACATTCTTTTCGGAAAAGGGCCAGCCAACCTCCTGTAAAAGCCAGGATGAGACCGATTCCTTCCAGACCGGAACACTCGGGCTGGAGCCGGACGTAGAACCGGGAAGTGCCGATGAACCTGGTCACCGGATCGGCGAAGACCCCAGGAAGAACCGGCTTGAGTACAGCGTGAACCAGAGCGAACGTCAGGCGCCGGGTCGGTTCCCACAGCAGCCTGCCGGAACCTCCCACAACGCAGGCATAAACGAACGCAGGAAGCGCGTAAATCCAGATGTGTCCTGTCTGAAAGGCAATGCGTTTCCAGACGACTGAGGGAATCAATGCCCACGAGCCGAGAAGGATGGCGGATATGCCCGCGACCAGCCATAACGAAGCCAGGGCGTCAGCGCGCCAACCGCCGGAAGAAGAACCAAACAGACAAAACGAGAGGGCGCCGAAAATGGCGATAGCGGCGAGGTGAGCGCCAAGAACTCGCCTGCTTACCGGAAAATCACCGATGCGTGAGGAGACATCCGCCAGCAAGGCTCTGTTTTTGACGAAGAGAAACGGGACAAAGATCGCGGCGA
>DASZUZ010000388.1:0-3769 GCA_035547415.1 Bryobacteraceae bacterium
GGTTTCACTGTTTACGAAACCCGGGATTGCCTTCCCCGAAGTCGCCTACGGAACGCGCATTGAGTTTGAGGGGAAAGTGCGGAGTCCGCATAACTTCAACAATCCCGGTTCGTTTGACGCTGTTCATTACTTCGCTCGCCAGCACATTTACTGGAATGCTTCGGCAGACGCCGCAACGGTTCGCATCCTTCCCGGATTCTGCGGGAACCCGTTCTCGAAGCTGATTTTCTCCATCAGAACGGCCGCGCTGGGTCGTCTCGATTCCCTGTATTCCGGCGATGCCTATTCCAACGGCATGATGCAGGCCATCCTCATCGGCGCCACCGCCAGGCTCGAACGACTCTGGACCGATGACTACCGCTCGACCGGAACCTTTCACGCCCTCGTGATCTCCGGCAGCCACGTCGCCGTACTCGCTGCCGTTCTGTTGCTGTTTCTCCGGATCTGCGCGATTCCCCGGAGCTTAGCCCTGATTTTGACGGTTCTGCTCGCGTGGCTCTACACGGGAATCACGGGTTGGCAGGCGCCGGTGCTGCGTTCGGCCGCGGGTATGACGCTGTACGCTGTCTGCCGCTGCTTCTACCGCAAGGGCAGGCTGCTGAACATCCTCGCCGCAGTAGCTGTTCTCTTCATCGCCGCCGATCCGGAACAACTCTTCGACCCCAGCTTCCAGCTCTCGTTTCTCGCCGTTGCTCTGATCGGCGTCTTCGTCGCGCCTGCCCTCGACGCCACATCCGCCCCTCTCGTTCACGGTCTGGGCGGCATCGCCGATACCCGACGCGATATCCGGCTTGCTCCGCGCTCCGCGCAGTTCCGCGTCGAAATGCGGCTTCTCGCGGAAACGCTCACCCTCTCGTTACGACTCCCGCGCGCGGCCGCTCAGGGAATCGTCGTGATCGGCGCCCGGATAGCACTATATCTCTGGGAAATTTTCGTCACATCCTTCTTCATTCAGGTCGGCCTGGCGCTCCCGATGGTCGTGTACTTTCACCGGCTCTCGGCTTCGGGACTTTCCGCCAACGCGATCGTGGTACCCGTGCTGAGCGCGGTAGTCCCCCTGGGATTTCTTGCGGTCGCGCTGAGTTCCCAGACGCTTGCGGCCGCCTGCGCGTGGCTCCTCTCGCTATCCCGCTGGGCAGTGGGCATCCATGCCCGCTGGGAGCCGGACTGGCGGATCCCTTCCCCGCCCTTGTGGCTCGGAATCCTGTTCACGGCCGCCCTGATCGTCGCGGCGCTGCGCCAGCGGGCACTGTGGACTCGCGTTCTCGCCTGGACCGCCGCCATCATCTCCCTGGCCGGGATCGTTCTTCATCCGTTTCCGCCGCGGGTCGATCGGGATCGCTTCGAACTGGATGCCATCGACGTCGGACAGGGCGACAGCCTGCTGGCGGCTTTCCCCGATGGAAAGCTCATGCTGATTGACGCGGGAGGAATTCCGTCCTTCAACCGGACGCGCAAATCGAACATCAACATCGGGGAGGACGTCGTCTCGCGCTATCTGTGGACGCGCTCCATCAAACGTCTCGACGTAGTCGCCATGACTCACGCGCACGAAGACCACATGGGAGGGATGAGCGCCGTGCTGAAGAACTTCAGGCCCGGCGAACTATGGACGGGGGCCGTGCAGGAGAGCCCGGAATGGCGAGCGGTCCGGGAGACCGCTCGCAGCCTGCGCATCCCCATCCGCTCGTTTCACAGAACGAACCCATTTCCATTCGGAGGCGCAACCATCCACATTCTCGCCCCTGGCCCTGACTACGTCGCCGACGAAAAACCGAAGAACGACGATTCCCTGGTGATGCGGGTCGAATACGGCTCGACATCATTCCTGCTCACGGGCGATATGGAAAAAAAGATCGAGGAGCAGTTATTCGATCAGGGCCTGCTCGGACACGCCGACGTCCTGAAGGTCGGCCACCACGGCAGCCGGAGCTCGAGTTCGCCCGACCTCCTCGACACCGTCCACCCGGCCTTCGGGATCATCTCGGCCGGCTTTGAAAACCTCTACGGGCACCCTCACGAAGCAACCCTGCAGGCCCTCGGCAATCGCCACATCGCCGTCTATCGGACCGACGAACGAGGCCTGATCCGGTTGATCACGGACGGCCACCGTCTGTCCGTTGAATAAATGAGAGGCCGGGCTTCGGCCCGCTCTTACTGCATCTCCCGGATCCGAATCGGAGCTTCCAGCTTGAAACTGAGTACCGTCTCCGACGGAACATGCACCGCTTTCCCGCGCGTAACCGCCTGCGTCGCCGTACCCGCCGCCGCGCCCGACAGCGCTCCGATCGCGGCGCCCTTGCCGCCCCCGGCAATCGCCCCGATGATCCCGCCCAGTGCGGTCCCGCCGCCAAGGAATTCCGCAGTCCGCTTGTTCTTTCCCACCCCGGCCTTGCCTCTCTCAACGAAGTCCGACGTTTCGAGCCGGTACTCCCGCCCGCCGACAGTCACCGACCCGACATCCAGCGCCAGTTCCGACTGTCCCTGCAGTTTCCCTTGCCCCGAAGCGCCGCGAACCACCAGCGTCGCGTCCGCTCCGTGCGGTATCGCCACCCGTCCCTCGGTATCGAGAACGTCATGCGCCACAACGCCGGAATAGGTCTGACCCGTGGACGCCGTATCGGAATTAATCGTCTGGTTAGTGCGGACCTGGAGAGTCGCCCCGGACGGAATCGTGCGGAACGATTCAGCCGGGCGGCGTTCCACAGGGGCCGGTGACGGGGCTGCGGCGACTGGCGGAGGAGCCTGCGCGCCAGCAGGAGCTGCGCTGGTCACCGGAGGCGGCGGAGGCGTGTTGGCCGCCGTCGAAGGAACAGGCGCGCCCGTCTGGTCCGATCCATATTGCACCCCGGACACCTGCGTCATCGGATACGTTCTCGTTTCGCCCGTCGGCGACTGAATCGTAATCGCGGACGTGTCGCTCTTTGTCACCGTGCCGGTGAACGTAGACCCGTCTTTCAGGGTGACCGTCGCAACAGGCCCGGCCGCGGGCGGAGTGCTCTTGCCGCAGCTCGACAGCCCCACAACGGTCACGAACAGAAGAATTGGATATCTCAGGCGCATTGGATCCTCACTCGTCAGCTTACTACCCGAAGCGCCTCGCTATACTGGCCCTTCCGATGAACCCCGACGAACTGGCGTTTGGATTTCTGGAGTACGTCGTCTTTCTGCTTTCCACGACCTGCCACGAGGCGTCCCACGCCCTGGTCGCGAAGCTCGGCGGAGACACCACGGCTCTGGAAGGCGGACAGGTGTCCCTCAACCCGCTTCCTCATATTCGCCGCGAGCCGTTCGGAATGATCGTCATGCCCCTGCTGGGCATCTTCACGGGGACAGGGCTGATCGGGTGGGCCAGCGCGCCTTACGATCCGCTATGGTCGCAGCAGCACCCGAAGCGCGCGGCGTGGATGTCGCTCGCGGGTCCCGCGGCGAACTTCTCGCTGGCGATTGTCGCCGCCATTCTGATGCGGCTGGGCCTCGCGCTCGGTTTCCTCGCCCCCGGCGCCGTCTCGACAGCCCACATCGTGCAAGCAGCTTCCGATTCCGGCGTCGCCGAAGGCTTCGCCGCAGTGCTGAGCGTCTTCTTTTCGCTGAACATTCTGCTCGGATGCTTCAACCTCCTGCCGTTCCCGCCGCTCGACGGCTACGGCGTCCTCGGCCTGTTTACCACGGAGGCGGGTGCGCTCAAGCTGCAGGAATGGCGGATGCGGATCCGCGGATTCGCCATCATCGGCCTGCTCATCGGCTGGCGGCTGCTGGAACTGGTTTA